>DAXY01000063.1:265-2153 GCA_002506645.1 Vulcanisaeta distributa
GCTATGACCTTTGCCCCAAGCCTCCTTATGGCCATTGGCGTCTTGTCCGTTGGGTCCACGGACATGCCGCCGGTGATCACTAAGGCCTCGGCACCATCATTGATGGCCTCCCTCACTGCGCCCATTATCTTATCCTCATCATCGGGCACAACGGTGCTGAACACTATCTCCCAACCGTACCTATCAACCCTGGCCTTAATAATGGGGTAGTAAAGGTCCTTCTTCCTGCCCTGGTAGATCTCCGTGCCCGTTATCACGACGCCTAACTTCCTCCTCCTAAACGGCACCACACTAACTAGGTTCCTAAACCTCAACAGCCTCTCGACATCACCCCTCCTCATGCTGAGCGGTATGACGTCAATAACACCGATCAATTCATCCTTAATAACACCACTCATGACCTGCTTAGTAATTAGTAAAACATCNNCCGCTTAGGTTTAGCCCGGTTAATCCATTAACATCCACCTTGAGTACGCCATTAATGCTTGACATAATCCAGGCAGAGCCCTGCCTAGCGGGCTTAACGTACGTGTTATCCCCAGCCACCGCCTTGGCCACCGCCTCGGCAATCTCCCACTCGTACATTAAGTCGCTCAACTCCTCATCACCCTCAACCCACACGAAGTACACGCCGGAGTCCTTAAGCCTCTCAACATCGTCCTCAGTAATTACGTGGCCCCTGGGCAGCAGCACCATGGCCCCATCCCTACCGACGTAGGTCGTGTCATAACCAAGGACCTGCCCAACCGCGTCCTCAACCCTGACAAGCCTCACATGGCCAAGCCCTGGATGCGCCCAAATAAGGATTTTCGCAATAAAACCAGTTAATAGAAATAATTATTAAGCAATGGGTCACGCATAGCCCGTATGGAGAGGCCTAGGGTAGGCTTCATAGGGCTTGGCATCATGGGTAGCGCAATGGCAATGAATATTCACAAGGCCGGCTTCCCACTAATCGTCTACAACAGGACCAGGTCAAAGACGGAGCCCTTCGCGAGGTTGGGCGTACCAGTTGCTGAAAGCCCTAGGGAGGTTGCCGAGAGGTCTGACGTAGTCATCGACATGGTCACGGACGCGCCAGACGTGGAGGAGGTCCTACTGGGCCCCAATGGCGTTGTCCACGGCGCCCACCCAGGCCTCATCGTGATTGACATGAGCACGAATTCCCCGGAGCACGCCAGGTACTTCGCCAGGGAGTTGGGTAAGTACGGCATTGAGTTCCTGGACGCGCCGGTGACCGGCGGCGATATTGGGGCTAGGCAGGGCACGCTGACGATAATGGTTGGCGGTAAGTACGAGGTCTTCCAACGAGTCAAGCCAATACTTGAGGCCATGGGGAAGACCATAGTCTACGCAGGCGATGTTGGTAATGGGCAGATGCTTAAGCTCATCAACCAAATAGTGGTTGGGATAAACATGCTCGCGGTGGTTGAGGCCATGGCGCTGGCTAAGAAGGCGGGCATTGACATGGAGAAGTTATTCACCGTACTATCCACGGGGGGCGCCAGCTCATTCACGGTGCAGTACTACATGCCCAAGATGATGAGGGGGGACCTCGAACCAGGGTTCAGGGCCGCGCACTTGAAAAAGGACCTTAGGTACGCCATTGAGACCGCCAACAAACTCAACGTACCACTGCCAGGCACGGCACTCACGCTGCAACTATACAATGCCTTGGTGGCGAGGGGCCTCGGTGACAAGGGTACTCAGGCATTGCTCAAGATATACTACGAACTCGCCGGCATAAGCGATGGGTAGGTTAAAACCGCCACCGCGTTAAACCTGAAAATGGGCATGTGAGTAGGTACGTCGAGGTTGACGGCATTGCCGACGCAGGCGCCGGCTACTCCGTAACTTCATCCCAACTCCTAAACCCAATAGGCATTAA
>DAXY01000063.1:2186-3234 GCA_002506645.1 Vulcanisaeta distributa
CTGGGCAATTACTACTTGGCCGTGGCCTAGAATGATGGTATTACCTTGTGTATCACGAATTCCCTAAACCCAAGTAATTCAGCCCTCGTCGGCCTGCCCCTCGCGACATCGATGATTAGCTTGAATAATCTCTCGCCGGCCTGGTCAATGGTCTCTTGACCGAGCGTCACAGTACTGGCGTCAAAGTCTATATTCTCACGCATCTTCTTGGCCGTGTATGGGTTTGCCGTGACCTTAATCACCGGGGCTATTGGGTTTCCCGTGGGTGTCCCACGGCCTGTGGTGAATACCACGAGGGTGGCGCCGCCGGCCACCATGCCGACCACGGACATTACGTCATAGCCCGGAGTATCCATTATCCACAATCCCTTACCCCTAACCTCCTCGGCGTAATCAACAACACCCTGTATTGGCCTTGAACCACCCTTAATTATCGCCCCCAGGGACTTCTCCTCAATGGTCGTTAAGCCACCGGCTATATTACCCGGCGATGGCTGTGTCCCAACCAGGTCAACGCCGTAGGACGCGGCCAGGTCCACCCACCTCCTAACGACCTTAACTATTTTTTCACCAACCTCCCTGGACACCGCCCTCTTGGCAAGTATCTCCTCGGCACCAATCATTTCAGGGGTCTCAGAGAGTATTACCGTACCCCCCAAATCAATTAATTTATCGGATACGTAACCAACGACTGGGTTTGATGCCAGTCCAGAGGTTGCGTCAGAACCACCGCACTCAACACCCATGACGAGGTTTGATAAATCAACCTCCTCAGGCCTCTGCCGAAGCACCTCCTCAGCCATCCTCCTAAGCAGTGTGACGCCCCTCTCAATAGCCGCAGGAGTACCGCCATCAACCTCCTGAACCACCACCTTCTCCACGGGCTTACCCGTCCTCTCAATCTCCCTGACCAAGTCATCGGCCTGGATCTGCTCACAACCAAGGCCAACAACCAGGACGCCACCGACGTTAGGGTTCCTGGCCATGCCAATCAGGGTCCTCCTAGTAACCTCCAGGTCAGGCCCAAGTTGGCCGCAGCCGAATGGGT
>DAXY01000110.1 GCA_002506645.1 Vulcanisaeta distributa
ATCAGCGAGTCCGAACTACCAAAGGCCAGCACAGGCAAGGCCGACAAGAAGATACTTAGGGAGAGGTTTAAGATATCCCTAGGCTCCTAAGTCCTAAGGTTTAATACCTAATTTGCTTAAAATTTTAAAGGGTCCTCAGGGCATTGAGCTGGCGTGAAGGTCTTCATAATGAGGGGTATGTCAAATAGTTACTTGACTAGCGATGATGTGTCGATAGGTGCGGGCGTGGGTCAATGACGTGGTGAGGGTTGCCAGGGAGCATGGTATTGACGTTAAGTACCTATTCATAACGCATTACCATATTAACCACGTTAAGCACACCCACGACGTTGAGGTGCAGGGAGGTGCCTAGTGCCCTTCAATCACTCATCTTTAGGTTCATGAGGGTTAAACCCGTGGGTGTGGATGTTAAGGTCAATGATGCGATGTCATTAAGGGTTATAAGGCGGTATATGCGCCAGGGCATACGCCGGGTAGCACCGCCCACCTTAAGGACGGCGTGTTATTCACGGGAGACGCCATTGTCGAGCGTGGAGGTGAGCCAGCGCTACCTCCGAGGAGGTTCATATTGGATATGAATGAGGCGGTGGGGCTTCAATAGGCTGCTTAGTCTAAGGCCCAGGGCGATCTATCCAGGTCGTGGGAATCCAATAAACCTAAGTACTTAAGGTCTCGGCTATCCTGAAGCCGTGGTACTTAAATAATTCGATCGCATTACCCATCATTATTATCTCCTTATCAACGTCGCCAATACCATCACTACCCTCAACGCACTTAACGTCATTAACCAAGTCCCTGAACCTTCTATAGGGATAGCCGCTGCCGAATATTATCCTGTCAGGGCCTAGGGTATTTATTATGGGCCTCGCCGACTCATGACTGAATAGGTAGCAGTTAATTCCTGGCGTGCTTAGGTAAGCATTGTCGTACCTCCTCATTACCCTAAGGACCTCCCTAACCCATAAGCTGAGTCTCTCCGGTGGTGTCCCAAGGCCGTTAATCACTATGTAGGGCCTAAACTCATCAAGGACGCTTATGAGGTTCTTAGGCATTACGTGGGTTATGACCCTCTCATCGACTACGCTAGGCATTCCTAAGTGCATCACCACCAACACGTTATTCTTCTCCGCATACTCCATTAATTGCCTAAAGGCTTGGCTCGTGGCTGGGTTGAAGAATTGAAGAGTTGGCGAGACAAAAACACCCCTAAGGCCCAGGTGCTCCAGCTCCCTAATCTTCTGCTTAACATACTTACTACCAAAGCTTGGGTTTATGCTTGAGAATGGGATGAAGAAATCGCTGACACCTTCCTTAAATACCTCATACCAAAGTTTCATATTATCAATCATGTATTCAGGCCACTTACTAATCAAGTCGTAGACCTCCCTAACCACGGACTTAGCATCAACGTACATGCCCAAGTCCCTAGCTAACCTATACAAGTCGTTAAGCGTTAAGCCGAGTGTTGGGTCTATATCGATTGGGTACAGGGTTGATGCAACGGCACCGGCATTACGAAGCCTATCCCTCAATCGCCTAAGCTCTGCGGCTGGATGCACGTGAAAATCGATGAAGTAATAACCTATCATTACGGAAATATAATTATACTACGCTACTATTTAAATATAGTGCATCGCATTTTAACTCATGAACACCAAGTTAGGTATTTAGTGAGTACCGCTTTATATTTATAAAATGATCAGTAACCGACAAACCTAACTTCCTCCATAACACCCTCCACGAAGTCGCGCGCATTACCCACCCCCGCGGCTTAGGTCAGGGGCTGATTAAAGTCCTTAAACAGGGCCTCGTTAATTAATTTCTTACTGCATGAACAAGCCCTAAAGGGACCCTGAACAAACTCATCGGTGAATTTCAGGGTCTCACCTAATGAATCATCAAAACCCCCCTTGCCCGAGTCGCTATTGAACTTACGCAATGCGTCAAGCGACTCGGTCCCATGCCCAGGTCTAAGGGCATTCGATTTCCCGGGACTTATTAAGCATGAATATGGTTATTGCTCTCATTGATTACCGCATGCTTACGCATGCCACCACCTACTGCTCGGCCGGTATAAACTCATACGTAAGGTAACCCTCGGGCTCTCTCCTAACGACCTGCAACTTGACCTTCATGCCTACCCTGACCTTCCTTGGATCATCAATCCTAAGCCAAGCCAACACGTTAAAGCCCTCCCTCATCCTCGCGATGGCCACTATGTAATCGGGGTAGTGGGAGTACGTTAGAGGCTTCGTATTTATTACGGTGTAGGTTAATAACTCACCCTCGCCGCTAATCTCGACCCAATCCATGTCGCTGGCCTTACAGTACGGGCAATCTGCCTGAGGCGGAAAGTAATACCTACCGCACCTCCTGCACTTGGTTACGTATATCCTGCCCTCCCTTAATCCTTCGAAGAATTTCCTAATCCTCTCAACACTTATTGAGAACCTGAGTCTCAACTCCCTAACATCATACCAAAGGCTGTACTGTCCCTTCTCATCAGGGGCTATGGGCAATCCCGTGGCCTTGACAACCTCATCCAACTGCTTAATTGATTGTCTCCAAAACTCCTCGTACTTGGCCTCCATGGACATGCCAATCACCTCTTCGGCTTAATCCTTGGCTGTCCATCCTTGTCCAGCGAGTATAGCGTGACGTAGGCATAGTGGCCGGTACCACCTACGTTGTGCGCCAACGCCCAACCGGTATAAATGTCCGCCTGCCTATCCCTAGGCTCAACACTCTGCCTCAACTGCTTAGTCATCTCGACGGCCATACTAACGCCAGTGGCCCCTATTGGGTGCCCCTTAGCCTTCAAACCGCCATCTAAGTTAACGGGTATTAATCCACCCTTATACGTCTGCTCATTCCTAACCAATTGAATCCCCATACCCCTCTCCACGAAGCCCAGGTCCTCATAGGCCATCACCTCGGCGATGGTGAAGCAGTCATGAACATCGGCAACGTCGAAGTACCTCCAAGTATCCCTATGTTCAATACCAACCCTCTTAAACGCCTGCTCAGCCGCTTGGTACGCGGCATCAAGCCCGATGAAGTCAGGCCTCTTGCTCAGGTTTGCAGTGCCCGTGGCCACGCCAATGGACCTAATCCACACGGGCGTGTCCGTTATTTTCCTAGCCAACTCCTCACTAGCCAATATTACCGCGGCCGCGCCATCGGTTATTGGGCTTGAATCATAGAGCTTTATGGGCCATGCGACGTATCTGGACTTTAGGCATTGATCAACCGTTATCCTCACGCCGTAGAACTGGGCCTTGGGGTTCATGGAGCCGTAGTAATGATTCTTAACCGCAACCCTGCAGAAGTCCTCCTCATTAGCCCCGAACCTATTCATGTAAGCCGTCATGTAGAGTGCGTAGTACCCCGGGAACGTTAAGCCGAAATTCTCAAATTCCCAGAAGTAATTACCGGCCCTACCGATGAACTCGACTACGGTTGGTGTCGGCGACTCATACATCTTCTCCACACCTATTGCCATTGCTATGTCGGCCATGCCCGAGGCCACGGCCAAGTACGCATTATACAGCGCCGCGCTACCCGATGCGCAGGCCGCCTCAACCCTCATGGCGCCCTTCGGGTTTAAACCACAATACTCACCAATGACCACGGCAGGTAGTGGCTCCGCACTCCACCCACCCGCATTACCAACAACGAAGTATTGAATATCCCTCTGATCAAGCCTTGCGTCCTCAAGGGCCTCCTTAACGGCTTCCCAAGAGAGCTCTCCCAAGGTCGCGTCAGTCCTACGGCCAAACTTGGCGTGACCAACCCCAACAATGGCAACTCCCCTCATAATTCCCGGTATTTCTCAGAAAACACCCTTAATAATAATGTCCCTCTGTTCACTATTGCTTGTTCATTATCGCTATATTCATTATATATGGCATTGACGCAGATAATTTGAGTAAATTGAAGTCGCACTTAATAACCTAGTTTAGGGATTGAGTACACGATGAGTACGCAGATCAGGAAGGTGGCGGTGATAGGGGCTGGCACAATGGGTCATGGAATAGCCGAGGTGTCTGCCCTGGCGGGTTATGATGTCGTGATGGTCGATATATCGCAGGACATACTCAATAAAGCCCTGGAGAAGATTAAGTGGAGTCTCGACAAATTGGCTGAGAAGGGCACGATTAGTAGGGAGAGGGTTAATGAGGTCATGGGTAGGATAAGGACATCATTATCGGTGGCCGATGCCGTTAAGGAGGCAGACGTAATGATCGAGGCCGTGCCGGAGCAGCTAGACCTTAAGAAGCGGGTGTTTGCCGAGGCCGACGCAAACGCGCCGCCTCACGCAATACTGGCCACGAACACGAGTAGCCTACCAATAACGGAGATAGCCAGCGCCACGAAAAGGCCCGAGAGGGTCGTTGGAATACACTTCTTCAACCCACCAGTCCTAATGCCTCTCGTTGAGGTTATCAGGGGTGCGCAAACAAGCGATGATGTCGCCAAGAGGGCTTATGACTTCGTTAAGAGCCTCGGTAAGGAGCCCATAATGGTTAATAAGGATGTGCCGGGCTTCGTGGTTAATAGGATATTGATAGCGCTGAATTCAGCCGCATGCCTATTGGTAGCAAACAACGTATATTCGGTTGTTGAGGTAGACTCAGCCGTTAAATACAGGGCTGGGTTGCCCATGGGCATTTTCGAGCTCCAGGACTTCACGGGCATAGACGTTGGTTACTTGGTCGGTTATGCGGTTGCTGTGAGGGATCCATTGCTTAGGGTTCCATGCCCGTTGATTGAGGACTTGTACAAGAAGGGCTGGCTTGGTCAGAAGAGCGGCCGTGGATTCTACGAGTATAAGGGCGGCCCCTACGAGAGGGCTAACATACCCATGGAGGCTGGTGGGAGGGTTGATCTTACCTTGATATTCGCGCCGGCAATAAACATGGCCGCGTGGCTGCTCAGGGAGGGTATAGCGAGTAGGGAGGATATCGATAAGGGCGTTAAGCTCGGCCTCGGCTGGCCAAAGGGCATTCTTGAGTATGCTGATGAGTATGGTATTGACAAGGTTGTTGAGGCACTAAACCAGTTACATGCAAAGTATGGTTATGAACTATTCAAGCCAGACCCACTGCTCATGCAGATGGTTCAGGAGGGTAGGCTCGGGCAAAAGAGCGGCAAAGGGTTCTATGACTACGGCGCCGCCGGCACGGCGGAGTTCAAGGAAATAATACTCAGGAAGGAACCACCACTCGCCTGGATAATACTCAACAGGCCCCATAGACTTAATGCGCTGACAATAACAATGCTTGAGGAAATGAGTAAGGCCCTTGACATGCTTTGGGATGATAAGGAGGTGAGGGTAGTCATAATAAGGGGCGCCGGTGATAGGGCGTTCTCGGCCGGCGCCGACGTTACTTCATTCCAAGGCCCATTACATACCTACTACTTCTTCCTATATAATAGGAGGTTCCAGGATGCGGTTAACAAAATTGAGAGGTTCCCAAAGCCGGTCATAGCGGCAATTGATGGTTACGCCCTCGGTGGCGGTCTTGAGATTGCCATGGCCTGCGACTTCAGGATAGCCACGGATAGGTCCGAGCTTGGCCAGCCGGAGATTAACCTAGGCATAATACCTGGCGCCGGCGGCACGCAGAAGTTGATTAGGTATGTTGGGCTTGGTAGGGCTAAGGAGTTGATAATGCTTGGTGATAGGATTAAGGCTGATGAGGCGTATAGGATCGGTCTCGTCAATAGGGTTGTGCCTAGGGAGAAGTTCGAGGATGAAGTCAAGTCCTTCGCCATGAGACTGGCCCAAGGCCCACCAATAGCCCTGACCTACGCCAAGTATGCAATAAACTTCGGAACACAGGTACCAGTTGACATAGGCATGATGCTCGAGGCCGCATTCTTCAGCATGGCAGTTAACACGAAGGATGCCCAGGAAGGCGTCATGGCATTCGCAATGAGGAGGAAGCCCGAGTTTAAGGGCGAGTAATGATATATAGTGTAAATAGTGACATTACTTAAAATCTTTAAGACCAAAATGCTACTCTGACCAACATGTCTGAGGACCCCTTCGAACTCCTAAAATCAATGGCCGAAAAGGCGTTGCCAAAAATCGCCAGTAAGGTTAGTGGGCCGGTTAAGGTATTTCAATTCACCGGGGAGGGCTATGAGCCATTCTATGTCGAGGTTGGCGGCGGTACGGTGAAGTTCAATAAGGGCACTCACGCCTCACCAACAGCCACGATACAGGTAAATAGGGATAACCTGCTAAAGATGATTAAGGGCCAGCTCGACGCAATGCAGGCATATTTCTCGGGAATAATTAAGGTGACGGGCAATATATTGGACGCAGCATCCCTAGTAGACATAATAAACACGGCACGTAGTGCCTAACGACACGATATATAGGTTTATACATTTTAAAATTAAATAATTTCTTACCTAAATATTATAGATAATGGGTATATTTATTACTGCGGTAATTTATTGATTAAACATATGAGGATTTTGGTTACCGTGCCTCTTGTGGATCCTGATGTGGGTCCACAAGCTATGAGGTTGCTCAGCGAGGTTGGCGATGTCGATGTTAAACCCATGACTACTGAGCAGTTGAGGGATGCCATACGCGATTATGACGCAGTAATCGTCAGTGTCTGGCATAGGGTCACCAGGGACATAATTGATGCAGGTAGGAACCTTAAGGTCATTGGTACGGCGTCAGTTGGTATTGACCACATAGATGTTGAGTACGCCGAGAGAAGGGGCATTAAGGTTGTGAGCGCTGCTGGTGCGTCGACCTATAGTGTTGCTGAGTTCACCTTTGGCCTATTGTTAATGATGATTAAGAGGATACCAGAGAACATGAGTAGGGTTAGGGGTGGTGAGTGGGGTTCATTATTGACACCAGGTATTGAGTTGTTCGGTAAGACCTTGGGAATCATTGGCCTTGGGAGGATTGGGTCCTACGTGGCCTCAATAGCCAATGCCTTTAGGATGAGGGTACTGGCCTATGACCCATTTGTTGATAGGGAGAGGTTTATTGAGGTCAACGCCATCAGGGTTGAGAACCTTGACGACTTACTCAGGCAGTCGGACTTCATAACAATACATACGTCATTGACTAAGGAGAGCAGGGGATTAATCGGTAAGAGGGAGGTTGGGTTAATGAGGGATGGGGTCTATATCGTTAATACGGCCAGGGGTGAGGTTGTTGATGAGTACGCAATCCTCGATGGCCTAAGGAGCGGTAAAATTGCTGGTTATGCAACTGACGTGCTCACCGGCGAACCGCCCACTGAGGAGTCATCACCACTACTAAGGGCCTTTAGGAGGGGTGAGGTTCCTAATTTATTTGTGACCAGCCACATTGCTGGGGTTACGCGGGAATCCGTCAAGAGATATACGCTGTATGTCGCGAAGGGTGTTAGGGACGCATTGATGGCGATTAGGGGATGATTAACATGGTCAGTGGTGGTGAGGCCATAGTAAGGTCCTTAATTGAGGAGGGTATAGACACCGTCTTCGGCCTGCCTGGAACACACGTACTTGGGCTTTATGCCGCGCTACATGATCACAGCGATAGGATAAAGCACGTGCTCGGCCGTTTCGAGCCCAGCATGGGATTTATGGCTGACGGCTATGCTAGGGCCAGCGGTAGGGTTGGTGTTGTAATAGCCACGGCAGGCCCAGGCGCTACGGGCTTAGTCACACCACTCGCCCAGGCGGCTGTGGAGGGAGTGCCCATAGTGGCTCTCGCTGGGTTAACGCCAATAAAGACTGCAGGTAGGGGTTACTACCACGAGTTCAGGGACATTAATGCGCAGTTAAGTATCTTTAAACCGTTTACAAAACTGGCCGTTAGGGTTGAGGATCCTAGGGAAATACCTAGGATACTCGCCAGGGCGTTTAGGATTGCCAGGGAGGGCAGGCCAGGACCTGTTTATGTGGAGCTGCCTAGGGACGTTATTGAGAGCGAGACCGAGTGGATTGGCTATACTAAGGAGGAGCCCGTGAGGATTAAACCCGACACAGAACTAGTGGATTTAGCGGCTAAGGAGTTACTTAATGCCGAGAGACCGGTCATCTACGTTGGTGGCGGTGTCATAGCCTCGAATGCAAGTGATGCCCTAATAAGGGTTGCCGAGGAATTGGGCGCCCCAGTAGTTACCTCAGTAATGGGTAAAGGC
>DAXY01000015.1:0-12815 GCA_002506645.1 Vulcanisaeta distributa
AGGCCCTCCACCACTCAAAGGCTACGTAGTGCATCTTACCATCAACCTCACTCTGCGTAGCCAGGACGAACCTCTTATTAACACTGTGACTAAGCCTTGCGGCCCTCGTTACGTCCAGGGCGCTCACAGCCCTCCTAGGCTCAATGAAGTGAAGTAGGACTGGTGCATGGTCAATGCCCGGTCCCCGCTCGTAAACTGCGAATAACGAACCGAACTTAAGCCCACTCTTGACCACGAAGCCCCCCTCCCTAAGCTCCCTGTAAATGGCGTAGACTTGGTCGAAGTTCGTAACTGTATTGCGGCCAGCCTTAAGCAGTTCATCCCTATTGAGTTTATTTCCATTGGGGTCGAGGGCCTCAAGAAGCCCCTTATCCACTAGGTATAGGGCCTCGACAATTGATAACTGTAGTGGTGAGGTAACGCCCTCAACCTCATTAAGCTTCACCTTATCCTCATTAACGAACTTACCGTAAAACCCCATTGAGTACAGTTTCCTGGCCTCATTAATGTCCGTAACCACCACAGCACTACCTATTAGGTAACCCCTAAACACGGTATTTGGGGCATTATAGTTGTTAAAAACCAAACCCCACTAGCCTATGAGTAGTCTCATCTATGTTTCATGGATAATTACTCATTCCCTTGAGGCCCTAACCGTACCTATACTCATGTCAGCCACGCCTAACCTCCTCATCTCCTCCTCATTGCACCAAACCTCATTCCTCGGCACGTCCTCGCTGGGTATTACCATGAATACGTACTTCCTCTCCCTAGAACCACCACCAACAAGCACCACCTCCACCTTATCCGTTATCTCAAGCTCCTTCATAACGTCAGGGTTCATCTTGGCCTTACCCTCATCAACATCACCCCTACGCCTAATCCTCAACCTCCTCTCACGCCTTTCCCTCCTCTCCTCAGGCTTAATACCGCTTGGTGTTAGGAAACCCGGTATTAACAGTCTCCTCGCCGGCTTACTCTCACTTGGCTTACTCTCGCTCATCAAATAACCATGACTGGACACCTTTATTTATGTTTAACTTCATTGATTAAGCCCAACTCCCTGGCGCAATCAATACAATACCTACTAAGGCCAACCCTAACACTATCCCTCCTACAAACCAACCTACCACACCTCGCGCAGTGTCCCACGGCAAGCCTCTCACGGCAGACCTGGCACAGGGTAGCCGCGCAGGCCCTGCAAACATTCATTGAGTAGTCAAAGTCATCACTACACACGTACCTACCGCAAATACGGCACCTAATCACCGCCGGCTTCTCCTCACAAATTTCGCAGAGGTGGACTGACCTAATACCTGGCAACACCTATTATATTTTAAATACCTAATCAAGCGATGCCAGGTACTGAAGTATGTCAGTCCTGGTTATTATGCCCACGGGCTTACCGCCACTAACCACTATTAACCTGCCAATCTTGTTGACGGTCATGTGCTTCATGGCATCATACAGGTCAGCCTCCTTATCGATAGTAGGCACATCCCTCCTCATGTAATCCTCAACCCTGGCGTTTAGGTCACCCCCATGATAAGCCTTCGCTATTTCACTCGTGGTTATTAAACCGGCTATCCTATCCTCATCATCGACCACGGGTAATGCCCTAATCTTCTTCTCGGCAAAAACCTTGGCTGCGTCCCTTAATGGCGAGTTGTGCCCTATGGTTATCACGTTCTTACTCATCAACGTCTCAACCTTAACCTTTGGTATTGCTATCAGCTTATTAATGGCGACAACGAGTTCCCTCAACCCCTCATTCTTCTCCGTAATCACTCCCTCAATGATCACCCTACTATTCGCCGTGGGCCCAATCCTAACGTTATCACCAATCCTAATATTCTTCATGTCCCCAATAACCCTAACAAGGGCCCTATTACTGAATGGATTGATCACGTCGAGTAGTTCAATGCCAGTCACGTAGAGGTTTGTGGGTAATTTATTAATTGTTATTGGTGCTATGTCCAGGGCGAAGACCGCATTCGCGGGCATCTTAATGTACTCAAGGGCCTTCTGGGTGGGCACGTAACCGCCGTAGGGCCCCGTCTTGGACTCTATGTATCCCATGGCCCTCAGGGCAACCATCGAATTCCTAACAGTACCCTCATTAATATTAAGCTTCTCGGCAATGTCCCTCGACTTAATGGGTCTCTTGGTCATCATGTAGAGCTCAACGAGTGCGTTAAGTATTGATACGTATGTGGATGGTAATTTCTCAACCATCATAGTTATTACTTAAACTACTACTAGTATTTAGTAATTTATAATTTTTATCACACCGTGAATACACGTATGCCTACACGGGATGTTTCCTAATTATTCTTAATTATTTATAATTTTGTGACGCGCGGAAAAACCTAACCTTTTTACTACCGTAAACCTCATAATTAAAGGTCACCAAGCCACGCCTAGCAAGCGAGTTTAACGCCTTATAAACACCCTGGATAGTCGCAATACCGCCAAGCCTCTCCCACACTTGGTAGGCGGTTAATGAACCCGAGCCCTCTAAAACCCTTAGTATTGCCTCCTGCAGCCTCGTTAAACCGCCAAGCCTCCTAACAACTCTATACTCCTTAAGTCCCGTACCCGTTATGACAACCACGTAATCCCTGCCCAGGGAAACCGCGGCCGCATAAGCCATGGCAGACACGGGCTTAACGTAAAGGCCATTCCTGGCTAATTCAATCATTGACTTAACTGTTTCCCTATCCTCAACATTAACAACCTCAGCTCTAGCTTCTTCAATCAACCAATTAGCCACATCACTGAGGAGGCCATTCCTGTGCTTAACGAGGATCAACCTCGGTAGATCACCAATGAATCCCCAATCACGTAACTCCCTAAATCCCTCATAAATAGCCAGGGCAAGGTAACCCCTCTCCATGGGAAGCACAACACCCTCTACTTCCCCGACTTGTTCATACAACTCATATGCAATAGACTTGAGTCCGTCCAAAAACAAGGGTTCTCCATAGCGGGTATTCAGGTCTCCCTCCCTAAACTCAATGGTTACGTTCTTCATTATTGATAACCTGAGTAACTCAGGATAGTCACCCACCATGTCTGGGTTTACGTAAACCCTAACCCTGACATCAGCGGCGCTTGCGTATGTGGCAAGTGATAGTGCGAAGTCTCCCTCGAAGGAGATCCTGATCTCGTTATTAGTTACGTTACTGATGAGTACGGATGAGCCCCTGTCCATGAAGGAGCCTGTGGGGTTCCTGGATTCATCCTTAATTAACACGCCGCTGATCCTCCTGATCCTCGTGAACCCCTCGCCGAGGGTTATGGCCCTATTGCCATAGTTCAACGCCGAAGCATACCTTAGTATGCTTGGTTTCTCCCTGTTGATCTTGAGGGTGTTCCTTGGCTCGGTAATTAATGGAAAACCACACCTGGGGCAGGATAGGTAATACCCAGTGCCCGTGTATCCACACCTTAGGCACCTCAACCTCGTGTTTATAAGCACTGTTTAATTATCCACTTCACTGTGTTTTAAATGATTATTGCGCGGCTGAATCAAAAGTTTCACCTCAGCCTACTTCAACCCAGTCACCATCATGTTAAATACCCACCAGATCGAGAGGTTTAATGCTATCATGACTAATGAGGTTGGCTTCATAGTCAATGTGGAGAACCCACTGATCTACATAGTCTCCATAAAGAGAAATAGCGGCGTTAATAGGTATGACTACGTCTACATGCCCATGAGGGACTACGTCGGTGATAAGGAGATTAACGTAAATGTACTCGGTCAGGTACTATGGGTTAGGCGGGAGCCCTATAGGATTGGCGTCGATGGTTATGTGGCTGACGTACTTGAGGACATGCCCAGGGACAGCATTGTGGAGGTGGTGCAGGCCAGGGTCATGGTACTCGGCTACAGGTACGGCGATAAGATATACATGCCGAGGACAACGCCGGCTGTGGGCACCCCGGTCTACCTAGCCGATGCAAGCATGGTCGGTGAATTCGTGAATGTGGAACCAGAGAGAGCCCTGTGTATTGGTAGGTTGTCCCTCAGGTCCACCGTGCCCTACTGCATAGACATGAATGGACTCAGGAGACACTTGGCCATAATAGCATCCACGGGTTCAGGAAAGACATGGTCCTCAATAATACTCATTGAGGAACTACTAAGGAAGGGCGCAACCGTACTCGTCATTGATCCACATGGCGAGTATACGCACATAAAGAATAGCGTCTCTAGGCTCGGTCCACAGTTCATTGATAGGGTAACCATAATCAACGCATCGGAGAGTGCCTCAGGCGACCTTAAGTACAGGATAAACCTCCTTAGGGTACAACCTGAGGTGTTGGCTGACGTGGCTGGCGTACCGAGGGGTGCCTCAAAGATTAGATACACAACATACCTACTTCACTCCCTGGCTAGGGCAATGGTTAAGTACAGCGGCGCTAGGCAATTGGGCACGCTGGACATAATGATTAGGGTGATTAATGAACTCCTTGAGCATAACGGTAACATTAACATAGAACGACTAATCAAGCAGCACAATGCATCCCTCAGTGATGAGGGTAGGAGGAGGATCGATAAAATACTCAATGAGCTCAAGGAATTGACGGACAACAAGCCCAATAGGGCGCTGCTGGTTAACACAAGGGTTTACCTGAGAAGACTTAGGAGACTTGGCCTCTACACGTATTGGTCATTACCACTGAGCGACGTCTTAAGACCAGGCACCGTAACAATAATTAATCTTGCCGGGTTAAACGACGAGGTTCAGGATCACGTGGTATACCACGTACTAAGCAGGGTTTTTAGGGCCAGGGTGAACCACGTGAGGAACCTGCCGGGCCCCAAGTACCCATTCCCCGTGGTGGTTATTCTCGAGGAGGCCCATAGGTTCGCCCAACCCAGAGCCGTTAAGTCAACACTTAGTTTAGGCATTATCTCCAGGATCGCTGGTGAGGGTCGTAAGTTCGGCGTCTACCTAGTCGTCATAACCCAGAGACCGTCAAAGGTCGACCCAGACGTACTTAGCCAATGCAATAGCCAGTTAATACTTAGGCTTGTTAATCAGAGGGATATAATGGCCGTGCTCAGCGCCAGTGAGGTGCTTAATGAGGAGCTTGGGCGTTTAATACCAATGCTTGACGTTGGTGAGGGCATCGTTGTCGGCCCAGTAACGCCACTACCACTCGTGATTAGGCTCAGGGATAGGGTACTCGATTACGGCGGCTCAGACATAGACCTAAGCAAGGCCTGGGGTATTGGCGGTGTTGATGTTGATGGTATGAGGAGGAAGGTCGAGAAGGCACTGGGTACCAGTATTGGCATTAACGGCATCCTTGAGGCGCTGCCATTAATTAATGAGGTCAGTGATATAGGCATGGAGATGGGGATCATCAGGGGCAGGGTTGGGGACTCCTACGTGGAGGTAAGGATTAATGATAATTCCTGGAGTTGTGAAGCATGTGGCTCTGCGTATGAGCCCTGTCCCCACATCATAGCATTAACTGTAAAAGCAATTAAGGATGGCTTGCTAAGGGTTGATTAGTATGCTGATTGCGCAATTAGCCGATATACACCTTGGGCATAGGCAGTACGGACTTGATGAGAGACTTGAGGATTATAATAGGGCATTCCTAAACGCCGTTAACGAAGTACTTAGGCTTAGGGAGGAGGGTGGATTAGACACTGTGATAATTAGTGGGGACTTCTTCGATACGCAGAGACCACCACCGAGCATTTATGTGACGGCAATAAGGGGTCTAACGAGACTTAGGGAGGCTGGTGTGAGGGTCATTGCAACCAGGGGTAACCATGATGCATCCGTCATAAACCCAACGGAGAACCCATTAACCGTGCTCCATCAAATGGGCCTTATTGATTACCTTGATGGTAATTGCATTGACCTGGGTGGCGTTAGGGTTATTGGTGTTGGTACTGTTTATACCGATACGCAGAGTAGGTTCATTAATGAATTAAGTAGGTTGAAGGGTAATGGAGTGAATATTGCCGTGATTCACCAATACATTGAGGGAGCTCCATACATATACCCAATGCCGAATGTGGATGTTTTCATGGTTAATGAGAAGCCCCTGGCTCAACTTGGCCTTGATTACATCGCCGTGGGCCACATTCATGAGCACGGGCTTAGGCACCCAAGGATAAATGCGGTTTACCCCGGCTCCCTGGAGATTTGGGATTCCAGGGAATTCGAGATATACGAATATGCCGGTGACAGGTTGAGAAAGGTTAAGGATGTTGATCCCAAGGGTTTTTTACTCCTCGACATTGGCAATAATGGTGTTAGGGTAAGCGGCGTCAAGCTGAGTCCATCCAGGAGGTTGGTCAGGGTTAGGATTAAGTATGATGATGCCAAGCCAAGCATTGTTAAAAGGGATGTTTCCTACATAGCCAGTAATATGGATCAGAGGGACTCATTGGTGATACTTGAGATTGAGGGTAGGGTGGCCGGTGGCTACTCAACGAGGGACTTCAACGCCACCGAACTAAGGAGACTTTTCAGCAAGGCATGGGTTGACATGAGGCTCAGCCTGGAGAGACAGAGTACCGAGAGGAGCCTTAGGGTGTTTGGGGGAATTAGTGAGATAATTAGGCAGGCGCTCAGGTCGAGATTGAGTGATGAGGAGGTGGGTGTTGTAATGGATGTGATAGAGAGGGTTAAGGTTGATGATGAGGATGGCGCCCTTAAAACCCTGGAGAGGTTCATCGGTGTGTCACTGGGTGGTGGTAAGTCGATAAAGGATTGGTTAGGTGTATCAGAATGATCACTAGGGTTGAGATTGAGAACTTCAAATCAATAGTAAGGGGTAAGGCTGTCATTAGTGAGGGTATTAACTTCATTCATGGGCCCAATGGCTCGGGCAAGACGAGCATCCTTGAGGCAATGGCCATAGCCCTATACGGAACCGAGTGGGTCAGGGGCAGGTACAAGCTGGGCGACTTGGTTAGGCGAGGCGCCTCAAGCGCCATTATACGCCTCGAGTACTTGGGCATTGATGGGCATAGGTACCTGGTCCAGAGATCCTTCAGTACAGAGAGGACCCTTGAGTCCCAGACTTACGTCCTTGACGAGGGCGGTAAGAGGGTTGCGGCCAGGGATAAGGAGGTCACCCAGTTCATTGTTAAGACCACAGGTATTGACCTGGAGACCTTCTCAGAACTTCTCTACGTTAGGCAGGGAGAGATTAGGGAGATACTCAGGGGTGGTAGGAAGGGCGAGTTTAGGCTTGATACACTGCTTAGGCTTGACGCAATTGAGAGGGCCAGGCAGGACGTGGTTAGGGAGGGATTTAGGACGGTGGCTAATACCATGGAGGGCCTGAGGGGTAGGCTCGAGGTACTTGAACGCGAACTGAGGAGTAAAAGAGAGGAATTGAGTAGGCTCGAGAAGGAGGTTTCTGAGGCCACCAGGGTCCTCGAGGATAGGGAGAGAGAGCTTGGTGCCATTGAGAGTGAATTAAGTGGCTTAATGACGAGGGAGCAGGAGCTTGAGAGGCTCGAGAAGGAGTATGGTGAGCTTAAACAAAGGCTCAGCGTAATTACTGAGGAGGAGTCTGCCCTAACCAATGAGCTAAATGCATTGAGAAACAGCCTAAGGCAGTTGGATAGGTTAAGGGGTAGGGTTAATGAGCTTGAGCGAGTGGTTTCCAGGGAGGGGGAGTTGAGGGGTAGGATTGAGGAATTGATGAAGAGGCGTGATGATATTAAGGGTAGGTTGGCGCTGGCCCAGGGCGCAAGGCAGAGGATCGAGGTAATAAGTAGGGAGTTGGCCAGTATTGATGCGAGTATTAAGGAGTTGAATGATGAGTTGGACAAGGTTAATCAACTTAAGGCAAGGGCTGAGGAATTAAGGAGGAGGTTATCCAGGAAGGTGTCGATTGAGGTTGAGATGAATAATGCCAAGGATGAGTTGGCTAGAGTAAACGCGGAAATGGAGCACTTGGAACTTGAACTGAACCTACTCAGGGAGGGCCCCGTGGAGAAATGCCCACTATGCGGTAGGCCTCTTGGTAGGGATTTGGCCCAGGAATTGGTCTTGAGCAGGAGTGCAAGGCTAATGGAATTGAGGAAGAGGAGGGAGGATTTAATGACTGAGTTGGGTAGGTTGAGCCGTGAAATGGAGGAGTTGGGTAGGTTAGAGGAGGAGTTGAGGGGTATTGAGGGTAGTGTTGGTAGGGAGGATGTAATAAGGTCTTCATTGAGTGATTTACGTAGGAGGAGGGAGCAATTAATTGGGGAGTTGACGAAACTTAATGAGTACAATGAGGAGTCCCTACTGGGTGTGTTGAGGTCCATAGAGTCCGAGTTAAGTGAGTTGAATAGGAATATTGAGGAGTTGAATAAGACCAAGGTGGAGCTTGCCGAACTCAGGGGAAGGCTGGCTGGCGCAGATGAGTTGGAGAGGAGGATTAAGGATGATGAGGCTAGGCTTGTTAACCTACGCAGTGCCAGGGCAGGTATTGAGACTAGGATGAGGGAGTTGGAGGGTAGTGTTAGAGAACTTGGGACTGTTAGGACTAGGATTAAGGACTTAAGTTCCAGGAGGGATTCATTAATGAGGGAGGTTGGGGAATTGAGAGGTAGGATTGAGACGCTGAGGGATAGGATTGAGAGATTAAGGAGTGAATTGAGGAGCAGGGAATCGGAGGTAAGTGGCGTTAGGGCTGAACTTGATAGGTATGTGAAGGCCATGGATGCACTTAGTAGGCTTCAGCAGGTGCTTGATGATGTTAAGCCAGTGGTCAGGAGGTTATTCTTGGATTCAGTTAACGAGGAATTAAATGCAATGATGAAGGAACTAATGCATAAAACCTCATATTCCCTCTTGGAGATCAATGAGGATTATGAAGTAATGATTAGGAGGAATGATGGCATCACACTACCCATCGAAGCCCTATCAATCGGCGAGAGAAACCTAGTATCACTAATGCTTAGGTATGCAATTGCCAGGGTAGTCATGGGGCTAATACCGATACTCGTGCTCGATGAACCCACGGAACACCTTGACGAGGAGCACAGGCGTAGGGTTGGCGATTGGATAAGGAGTCTCAGTAATGGTGTTAGGACCGTGATAATAACGTCCCACGTGGATGCCCTGGAGACCATTGCAGACAACATAGTGAGGGTTAACTTCATTAATGAAAGGGGTGAATCAATGTTTGCGAACTCCTAATGTAAGAAGCAGTTAAATAATGACTCCAGAGCCTTAACTTGTGCCTATGAGGAGGGGAGTGCCTGCGCACGTGCTTGGTGGATTAATAATACTCATGGGGTTCTTACTATCGATATCACTAATACTCTCAATACCGTCACCCCTAACCACAGTCACCGGGTACCTAAACCTAACGGCCAATGCCTACCTAGGCCTGGGGAACAACCTCCTGGCGATTATCGGGGTTAATAACTTCAACTTCCCAATAACAGGGCTAAACCTATACATACCCAGGACTGGGACTAATATAACAATAAGCACGAAAATACCAAGCAACTCATACTTCCTAGTAATGATTTATCAAGGGTTCAACTCCACGGCGATCATAGCCCCGGGGCTTACGATCACCGGCGACCCAGGAAACCTGGCGAACCTAACAAGGTCTAATTCGGCCTATGGGCTTAATGCCACGGCGATTGTGTATGACGTAACAAAGAAAAGTACATTCCAACTGACAACTCAGGACTCAAGTATAATCTACGCAGTACCACTTATAACGAACCTAACTAAGCCATCACTGAGTATTTACATATTCCAAATGATCCCGATGGGTAATACTGAAATCACGGGATTCAACATGGTATCCATAAGTCAACAAGTCATAGGCGAAGTCAAGTGCAACGTCAGTGAACCAATAGTAATAACACCCAATACGCCAATGTACTTCACAATAAACATAACCGCAGCAAATGGAACACTAAAGCCCCTGGGTATTTGGTATGAATGCAACGCAACACCAACAACCTCACTACCATCACTACTCTACCTAAACCTAGCCCTAAAGTACGTCTATACCTACAACAACATTGTGATTAGAAGGGAAGATTGGTACCCCGTATATATAACGCCCATGCAATTGAGTAATACGTAATAAGCCCAGCCACATAGTTAAGTCGTGAGCGAAGGCCTTAGCTACCTATTCAATCCCAGGTCAATAGCCATAATAGGAGCCACGTTGAGGGAGGGTAGTGTCGGTGGCGTGATCACCAGGAACTTACTGACGAAGTTCCGGGGCAGGGTCTACCTAGTCAATCCAAGTTATAACGAGCTACTCAGCCATAAGGTCTACAAGTCCGTGCTTGAGGTCCCTGACGAAATCGACTTAGCCGTGATAGTCACGCCAGCGCCCACGGTTCCCAGGATAATTAGTGAGTGCGTGACTAAGGGTATTAGGGCTACGATTATCATTAGTGGTGGTTTTAGTGAAATCGGTGAAGAAGGTGCGAAGCTTGAAAGGGAAGTTAAGGGGACATTGAGGGGTAGGGTCAGGGTACTCGGCCCCAACTGCATTGGCGTTTACAACGCGTTTAATGGCTTAGACACATTCTTCATCCCACAGGGTAGGATGGAGAGGCCAAAACCAGGCCCAATAGCACTCATAAGCCAGAGCGGCGCCGTTACGGCTGCAATCCTCGACTGGGCGGCCAGGAAGGGCATCGGCATTGGATTAGCCGTGAACTACGGGAACAAGCTAGATATTAGTGAGGCCGAGCTCCTCAATGCATTGGTCAATGATGAGAACGTCAGGGTGATCGTGATGTACATAGAGGGGTTGAAATACCCTGGGGAGGGCAGGAAACTACTCGAGACCTTGAGACGAGTAACCAAGGCCAAGCCCGTGGTTGTTTATAAGGCAGGTAGGTCAAGGTCCTCGGGCAGGGCCGTGAAGTCGCACACGGCGGCTTTGGCCGGCAATTACGAGATTTACAGAGCAATGCTCAAGCAGGCAGGTGCAGTAATGGTTAACAACCTAATGGATGCCCTCGAGGTCGCGAAGGCCCTGAATGACCAACCACTGCCAAGGGGAAACAGGGTGTTGATAATCACGGATAGCGGTGGAGCTGGTGTACAAGCGGTTGATAACGTGGAGACAGTGGGATTGGTGGTTCCTGAACTACCGCAAGAGGTTCAGAACACACTGACTAGGTCATTACCACCCTTCTCAAGTACAGCAAACCCAATTGACTTAACCGGTAGCGCTACGGATGCCATGTACAAGTTCGTACTAGACACAGTACTACCAACGAGTTACGTGGACATGGCACTAGTCCTAGCCCAGATGCAATTGCCCGGTATGACTCCTAGGCTTGCGGATTACATAATCGAGGCCAGGAGGTTCGGCAAGCCAATAGTCGTCTACGGCATTAGCGCCAATGAGGATGCCAGGGCCTTCAGGGCTAGGCTTGAGGAGGGCGGCGTACCAACCTATGATAGGTTGGAGACCGCGGCAAACGCACTTAGGGCATTGTATGAGTACGCCATCGTAAGAAAATTAGCGCACCCCCGCTGACCTAACCCTGCAGGCCTCGTGCCTATAGATTATGGCGCCTATTATCGTGGTAATCAACACCATTAGTATTATAACGCCAAACCCACTCATTGCAATCAACCCGCTGCTTAATCCTATCGATGCAATTACGAGGCCCATTTCGCCCCTGGGCGTCATGCCGTAACTAACGATTATGGAGTCGCGATTATTACGAAGCCTTAGGTAGGCGAATGGGTATATGCCGATTATCTTACCGATTATGGCTATGGCGGACGTGATGAGCGCGATGGCGAGGACCTCGGCATTGAGTATGTACCTAAGGTTTAATTGAAGGCCCATGGAAATGAAGAACACGGAACCAAAAATCGCCAAAAGCACGCCCACCACATCCCTAACCCTATGCGAAACCCTGCTCTCCGCCACGGCCACGCCGGCTATGAAGGCCGCAATCACCTCAGAGAAGCCCAGAATACTCATGATGAGGACGAGGCCGAAGAGGACCACAAGCGATGCATAAACTATCACCCCCTCCCCAACCCTATTCAAAACCCTTGGTATGAGAAACACGGATAATAGGAACATTAAGACCCAAAGCATTACGATCCTAACGGCAGAGATTAACGTACTATACGTGAAGTTACCTGCGCCCATCACGGCGGTAACCACGGAAAGCATTATCAGGGCAACAACATCATCTATCGAAGCGGCGGTAATCAGGACCTTAGTACTGGGCAGGCCCGTCAAACCCTCCCTCTCAACGACCCCAGCAACAACGGCAAGGCTTGTGGGCGCAGTTGATAGGGCAATGATGGCTGACTCAACGGGCCGCAAACCCATGGAGACTAAGGCACAGTAGGCCAGGGCGAAGGGCACCACGGCGCCGAAAACCGCGGCCAACACGCCGTATACACCACCCTCCCTAAGCGTGGATAGGCCGTGCTCAAGGCCCGAGGCGAAGAGTAGGAGTATTACCGAGAGGTTTGTTAGGAATAGTAGGTAGTCATTTATTGTGAATAATCCCATGTGGAGGATTGAATTGAGTACGGAGCCGAGGGCGTAGGGGCTCAGGGCAAGCCCAATGAGGAGCTCCGCAACAACCCTCGGGAAGCCATACCTAGTGAGAACACCACCGGCTAAGTCAGCCAACAGCACTAGTATACTGACCTCAAGGAGCGTTAGGAAGATCGCCTCATTAGCAGGCACGGGCCTGCGTTGAGCAGCTTCATCTAATAAGTTTATGCCTAAGGTAAAAAGGATGGATTAGGCCGCGGCCCCTTAATTGGGGAATAGAAAAATAAACCCCAGTACGGCACTGCCTAACTGACGGCCAC
>DAXY01000015.1:12835-13944 GCA_002506645.1 Vulcanisaeta distributa
CGAAACGGCATGAAATAATCAGGGCAAACACCTAGGGAGAAACGGTTCAGTTAAAATACGCCCTGTAAATCACGCGGATTACCTACGTACTCCGCATGAGACTTAACGCATCGCCTACTCTGAACCCAGCAATGAGGATTAATGCGGACATTGCAGTAACCGTGGTGAAGAACACTGCCGATAGGGGCGCCACGAGCCGTGGGCCAATGAGGCCTAGGGCTATGGCATTGTCCAGGTACCACGTGAATGAATCCATGTAGGCGTGGGCGATGGCCATTAACGATAGGCCCAGGAACCCCCTACCGACGACTTGGTAGTGCTTAATGATTAGGGAAGCCCCTGGGTGGAAGGTGAAGGAGATCACTGGCTGAAGTACTAGGCCAATAATCGATATTGATGCAACGTACTGCTGGGCATTGAATTCCACGGGCGTTGCTATAAATAGTGATGAAAATATCGAGATCGCGGCAAAGGCAATGTCGATCAGGGCAAAGCCATAGCCAATGTACGGCACAGCCCCGAATTCACGGCCCCTAACCGCCAAGTACCTGAAGGACTCCTGGAAAACACCGGCCATTAGGCCCATGTAAATGGCCAGCCAGTAAATATTCGACTTAACAAATCCCTGGACAAGGCCGATTACCGACCCACCATTAATCAGTACCTCCCTAATGTGGGTAAGCACGATTATTAGCGTCGGTATTCCCTGGACAATGGCCTGGGGAAGTACGGCCAGCAGCATGAAGCCTACACCGATTAGGACCCAGGAAGCCCTACCACGCCAGGCAAACCTACTAAACAACACGTAGGCGGCCACGGAGGCTAGTACTAGGTACGCAACTGCAATCAAGGCGGTGATTGCCTGGGTCATGAGGGTGCCGATCAGGGAATTAGTGGGTTCATTAAAAACCCTGCTGTGAGGGAAACTTTATAAGAGGACGCCCTTAGTCCTTCACGTCAATGAGGATTGGGGAACTGCCGTACTTCACCAAGTGGCTTATACTGGGTATTATAATTGGCGTGGTCGCCGGCCTATCAGCCCTAACCTTCTACTTCACGCTTAAGCTCATGGAATTCCTATTCATGCTTAAGCTCGTTGGTTACGCAAT
>DAXY01000015.1:13974-15530 GCA_002506645.1 Vulcanisaeta distributa
CGTATTTGGTTAATACCACTATCGACGGCGCTCGGAGGCCTATTATCGGGCCTAATAGTCTATACCTGGGCACCCGAGGCCGAGGGACACGGGACAGACGCCGCCATAAACGCCTTCCACAGGCTCCAGGGCAGGATTAGGAGGAGGATACCGCTGATTAAGTTAATCGCCTCGGCAATAACCATTGGGTCCGGCGGCAGCGCAGGTAGGGAGGGACCCACGGCGCAGTTAAGTGCCGGCATTGGATCGCTAATTGCCGACCTATTCTCATTAAGTCCTGAGGATAGGAGGATCGCCGTTGCCGTGGGTATTGGGGCTGGCATCGGCTCAATATTCAAGGCGCCAATTGGCGGCGCCATATTAGCCGCCGAGATACTCTATAAGAGGGATTTCGAGTCCGAGGTCCTATTCCCAGCCCTGGTGGCCTCGGCAGTTGGTTACGTAATATTCAGCTCCGTAGTCGGCTTCACGCCAATATTCGGCTACTACACGGGCGTATTCAACCCACTAAGGCTACCCCTATACGCCGTGGCCGGCGTGATAGACGGCTTAATGGCCATTCTCTACATTAAGACCTTCTACTCCGTACATGACTCCTTCAAGAGGTGGAGGGTCAGTAATTACGTCAAGCCCGTCATCGGCGGCTTAATCACCGGGTTGATTGGGCTGTTAGCCCCGGAGGTTTTAGGCACGGGCTATGGCTGGCTGAACTTGGTCGAGTTTAATAGGGTTGATACTTTCATATCGCCGGTAATCGCATTACCGCCTCTTATACTCCTCGCCATGCTACCCTTCCTCAAGATAATCGCCACGTCATTCTCGATAGGGTCAGGAGGCAGCGGCGGCGTCTTCGCGCCGGGTATAGTCATTGGGGCGTTCACGGGGTTCGACATTTGGTTAATCCTCCATTACCTAGTACCCAGCCTAGCCCCTGACCCAGCTCCATTCGTGATAATAAGCATGCTCGCATTATTCGGGGCTGCGGCTAAGGCGCCCCTGGCCGTGATGTTCATGGTCGTTGAAATGACTGGGAGTTACCAACTACTCCCTGGCGCGATGATTGCCGTGGCAATAGCCTACCTAATCTCGGGCGATTACACGATTTACAGGGCCCAGGTACCCACGAGGAGGGACTCACCAGCCCACGCGGATGAGTACAGGAAACCACTCCTAACGGAGATCAAGGTCAGGGAGTGCAATTTGAGTAAGGAACCAGTGGCGTTGGTCAATGAGGACGCGGCCACGGCCCTAAACAGGATGCTCAGGCATAGGTACACGGCACTGCCGGTGACGGACTCCGAGGGCAGGTTCGTGGGTATGGTAAGCCTATACGACATAGGCAGGGGTAAGGGTAAGGTGGGTGATTACGTAAGGCCAATGCCCCAATTAACGCCGGAATCCACGCTCTACGACGCAATGAACGTAATGAGCAAGGCAGGGACTACGTGGGCTCCCGTGGTCGATAACGGCAGGTTCCTGGGAATACTAACGATGGAGGGCATGAATAGGGCATACACGGATAAGTTAAGGAGCATGAGGCAGGGCACCCAAACGAC
>DAXY01000015.1:15741-16709 GCA_002506645.1 Vulcanisaeta distributa
TACCTAGGTTATCCAGACCCTAGCCCTCCTGAGGACGTCGACGAAGCCCTCCAGGTCGAGGCCAGATAATTTCTGGGCGAGCCTCAGGTCCCCGGTCTCTATGAACAATACCACGGCGCCCCTAACCCTGGGCGGTAGCGATTTTATGAACTCCCAATCAGCCTCCCTCCTCCTCATCTCCCTAACCTCCCTCTCCCTCTCCTCAAGCTCCCTAATCACGTCACTCATAGCCCAAGCCTCTCCAAATCCCTCCTTGAGAACCTATGCAATGTCTCCCTCTCATACTTATAAAACTCACCCCTGTCAATGATCCCCATCCTGAGTAGTTCGGCGAGCACCTCGAAGGCCCTCCAAACCCTGGCCCTGGCGTAGAGGAACTGCGATGCGTAGGCGCCGCCATTCTCGGAGAGCACCACGTAACCCCTATCGCTGGCAACCGCGATGCAGTAGGCCTCTGGGTAGTCAAGCCTCCTGACTGGGTACCTGGAGCTGAGCTCCATCAACCTGAGCGCCTCATCCCTGTAATTACTCAGTTCAGGGAATAAAGCCAGCCTACCCTCGGCCAACCTACCCGCTATCCACTCCAGGGTGTTCTCGGTCCTAACCTCATTAAGCACGGGCTCCGGCACCCACACCGTGTTGAATAACCTAAAGAGTAGGTCCCTGCCCGAGTACCTAACCCAGTCAATTATGAATGACGTATCCGCAATGGCGTCAGTCGGCATTTGGAACCCTCGCCCTAATCCTAACCTCATTAAACTCCTCAACGCTCATCCCAGCAATCCTAGCCGACACGTAGATATCGCCAGTCTCTATGTAATGAATAATCGCCAACCTAACCCTAGGCGGTAGGGAATTAATGAAGCCCCAATCAGCCTCAGCCCTCCTAACCCTCCTGGCCTCCTCCTCCCTCTCCCTCAACTCCTCAACAACATCCCCGAAACCCATGACCCGAAATAATTAGTGCC
>DAXY01000107.1:0-897 GCA_002506645.1 Vulcanisaeta distributa
TTCGTTGAAATCTTGCATATGTTTTACGTGATTTTCTAGGCCTCAATAAGACTTAGCCAAAGAGGTTCACCTCTGGTACATTCTCCGCAGTGGCCTTCTCGCTGAGTACGTCATTGCTTATCTCAATCACGTATTTGAGCTTGGCCGTGTAAACGACGTTGTTTCCCTCCTCACCACTTGGCGTTAGCGGTATCTCGCCAGTGACCCTGGCATAGCCCTTCTCCTCATTACCCCTCATCAACTTCCAAACCATGTTTATGCTGTACTTACCGCCAACGTCCTTAACATCCCAGGTCCTCTCACCAGGCGTTAGGCCATAATCCGCGGAGAAGGACTTAACCAACTGCATGAAGCTGGTCCCTGAATCATCAAGGGGTACCGAGAGGCCGGCCTCCCTGGGCCACCTCTCGAGCCTCTTCCTCCTCGCATCCTCACTGGCCGACTTACTGATTTTGATTGGGGTCTCCAAATCCCTCTCGTACACCGTTGTGAAGCTCATCAATTCCCTACGCAGTATGTACTGGAATAAAAATGCTTTCCTTAACGACTGGGAGGGGGACCTACGGAAGGCCACTTATTGCTGCCCAGTATTGGGCTTATGAGGTCCCTCAATTCCGCCGGTAATTAACCCCTGTACTCACCTACCCTACCTACGTACTCCTCAATCACTGGATCAATTGGTAATTCCCTAATCAACTTAATGCCGTACTTACTAGCTAACTCCATAGCCCACTCAGTACTGCCAAAGGGGCCTGGCCATGTCGCTTCTATGCCCCATTAGCGCCATGTTCATGACAATGGCCCTCGGCCTCATCCCGAACCCACCAAGTACCTTACTAAGTCCTTAACCACGTCAACTGACCGCCTCGAGGCTCACCACGACCGGCGTGTAATCCC
>DAXY01000107.1:951-6540 GCA_002506645.1 Vulcanisaeta distributa
TTTGACCTACTCTATCTCAATGACCTCATTGATGTCCAGGACCTGCACGGCGCCCTCGGCATTCCTGCCCAGGTTTGCAAGGCATATTGGGCATACGGTGACCACGGTTCTCGAGAGCTTGGACAGGTTCTCAATCCTAATCTTGGCAATCTTTCTCGAGAGCTCCGGGCTAAGTGACTCCAGTGGTCCTCCGCAGCATGTTGATGTCTCCCTACCGGTTATCATGGGGTCCTCGAGGTGCTTAATGCCAGCGTTATCAAGTATTGACCTGTAAACATCGTACTTATTTAGGTATCTTGCGTATAGGCATGAGTCGTGAATAACCACGTCACTGCTTATCCTGGGCTTAACCTTAACGCCCTTGATTAGGTCCAGGTAATTCACGACATCGAAGTCCAGCTTGAAGTAGTTGGGCGCCACGTTCGTTAATACATTGTGGGTGTGTGGGTCGATGGTTATGACCCTCCTCACGCCGTACTTCCTGAAGGTCTTTAGGACCGTGTTCTCGAAGTACTCCAGGAACGCGTCCTCAGCCCCAATCTCATGAAGTAATGCGCCGCTGTATGGCTCGTCCTCGTAAAGGAAGCCGAAGTTTATACCGGCCCGCGTGAGTGCCCTGGCTATGTTCCTCAGTATCCCATTGGCCCTATCAATATCGGCCCTGTTGGGCTTTATCACGAGGCTAGCGAACCTGGACAGCGCGCTTATCAACCCACTTAATGCCGTCCCCCTGACCTTCTCTATCCAGGGGACTAATTGATTGATCATTGGGGCCATTTGGTATAGGCAGGAAGTGTAGATTATGGTGTCCCCACCCCTGGGTATGTTTAGGCCCTTGGCCCACTCGGTGCAGTAGGCCTTGTCCATCGGTATTGGTAACCCATTGTGGTTAAGGTTTGCCCTCATCCCGTCAACAAGCGACTTAACCCAACTCTCCAAGTGGATTCACCAATCCCCATCACGTTGCCTCATATTTAAACATTGTTTATTATTTATACAATTCAATGCTTATACAGCCCTGCCGCCCTTAATGTAGAATGTTACCCTGGACTTGTTGATTATTGCGTCGAGACTGCAATCGCACTTAAGGAGCACCTTCGCCAGGCCTAGTAGGTAGCCCCTCGTGAAGGGTAGCCCGGCGTCTAGGTCGAAGGGCTCCAGCAGTGATACGTTGACCACGTACCCGCCCTTTTCAGAGTTCATGTTTATGTTCTCGACACTCCTCGTCAGGTTCATGACCACTAGCATGTTTATTGCGGTCTCGAGGACCTTACCAATGGCTACGTTAGACGGTATCTCATACTTAGTCCTGAGCATCGTGCTCGCCATGGATAGGCCCATCTCATAGCCGAGCTTCGTGAGGAAGGATTGAACCTCGCCGCCGCCCTGGACCATATGCATTAATATGCTCTTAAGTATCTCCTTATCAAAGCCCACCAACTCCATTGGTGCTTCATGGCTAGCCCAAATATCGTGGACACCGTCAATGCTCCTCAACTTATTGAGCGCGCTTATTGGCAGTGAATCGCTTAGTCTCATGGCTATGACCCTCTCGGCCTCCGAGGGTATGGACACGAAGACCCACTCAATGCTTGCGTAGTCCTTAATGACGCCGGTTATCTCATGAAGCATCCCGCGCCTATTGGCTGCCTTAATCACGAGTAATGTCATTGAGTGACTATTAAACGCAGAAAGCTCTTAAACCAGACTCATCGTGGCCTAAATAGGTTATTGACTACGTGGGTATGAGGGCAATAACTTAAAAGGGTAATTAACCCACCCAATGCGGTATGCCTAATGGCATTAATTATGATGAGCTTTACATGAAGTTATTGGATAGGGCGTACACGTTAATAACGCCGAGGATTCAGAGGAGGCAGGAGATACCCAAGCTAAGCATTTTGGTGCAGCCGAAGAAGACAATAATTCAGAGGTTTAGGGATGTTGCCCAAAGGCTTAATAGGGACCCAACGCACATGGCCAGGTTCTTCCTAAAGGAATTGGCGCTACCGGGTAGTATTGAGGGTAATAACTTCGTTCTCTATGCCGAGAGGAGCCCGAGGACCATAGAGGCGGTTTACGAGAGGTACATTAAGTTCTACGTGGAGTGCCCAGTGTGCCACTCAATAGATACGTACCTTGAGAGGGAGGGTAGGATATACGTGCTCGTGTGCACAGCCTGCGGTGCGCGAACGCCGAGGAGGGGCATCGGCTGATCTTTCAATTTCTTGGTTAAAGTACGTGAAGCCAGTAATTTGTGTTAATGAGGAAGGGTTTTTATTTACTACAGGTAGGTAATTGGTCTGTGTCATTCGGTGGATACCCAATCGTTTTAACGGGCGAGATAGCTACAATGAGTGATACCCACGGATCATCGGTGGTCGGGTTCGCAAGCGCGATACCGGAGAACTACTTCAGGGATTGGGTCGCTAAGTGGTTCTTCAGGGTGAGGAGTGATAAGGACGGCCGCGTCCTAAGGGCTCCCTACGGCCTGGCCAAGGTCGAGGCATCATTACTCGCCCATGGCTATACGAGGAATGACGTGATTATCGCAGATCCTTATAAACTCGATAAGGTGGTTGGGCCGAACACGCGGGTGGTTGGTATATACGTAATGGACCCATTGGGGCTAAGCTTTGGTTCAGGCATACTCTATTGGATCCTAAAACTCGCCGACCTCCCATACAGGGGATTACCCTACATAGCCAAGTCCTTCCTGCAAGTCATAAACCACCCAGCGATAAGGAGACATAGGGATCACCTAAAGATCGTGGTTGGTGGCCCAGCTGGTTGGCAAATAGTCGATACCGGCAGGCAGGGCGAGTTGGGCATCGACGTAGTCTATGAGGGCGAGTTTGAGGAGGACGGTCCCCAACTCTTTGACAAGATAATGAAGGGCGAGCCGGTCCCAAGCAGGGTCGTTGCCCATAGGCCCGCGCCCATTGACGTTGTCCCAACAATCGTGACCCCATCAATAGGAGGCATGGTTGAGGTCACCAGGGGCTGTGGTAGGGGCTGTCAATTCTGCACACCAACGCTCAGCGGCATGATTAGGTCATTCCCATTCGAGGGCCATATTGATAGGGAGATCAGGCTAAACATAGAGGTTGGCGGCTTCAGGGAAATAACGCTGCACAGCGATGAATTCTTTAGGTACGGGGCCAAGGGCATTGAGCCGAACCCAGATAAGGTACTTGACCTAACGGTTAAGGCGTACAAGCTCGTTAAGTCCTATGGAGATGATTACGAGATAACCACGGACTTCACCACAGCGGCTGTCGTGAAGTACGCGCCGAGGATGGTTAAGGAGGTCTCAGAGTATATGAATGAAGGCGGCACCTGGCACTTCATAGAGATGGGTATTGAGACTGGGTCACCTAGGTTATTGAGGATGCTAATGCTGGGTAAGGCATTGCCATATAGGCCGGAGCAGTATCCCGACATTGTTGAGGAGGCCATTGGGATACTCAATGATAATTACTGGGTGGTGGTTGGTACAATGATACTCAACCTGCCGGGCGAGACTGATGATGACGTTATCAAGAGCCTCGAACTTCTTGATAGGTTGAAGAGGCTCAAGGTACTCACATTCCCACTACCCTTCATACCCATGGGCGCGTTGAGGAGGAGGGACTTCACGGTACTGGATAAAATGCTTGACGACCCCCTCAGGCGTGAGTTCATACTTAGGGCGTTGATAAAGTCCTTCGAGGAGGCCAAGGCATTTAGCGACTTAATTACTAGGAAGGTCGAGAACTTCATAGTTAAGAGACTAATTAAGTACATAGCCGTTGGGAGCTTCAACCTAGTGCTTAAGCGTTATAAGGAGAAGCTCGGCTCATTGGTTGATCAGTATGGGGAGTTTAGGGAGAGGGTTAAGGAGGAGGTTGGTAAGGCCGTGATATCCGTGAGACTGGATAGGGACCTTAACGAACAAGGCCGTGATAATTCATAAAAGCGCTTCGGCATTTTATTTTAACTTTAATAGTTAGAAACCTTGATATATGGGTCTCAAGCAATTACCATGTGGGTTTTGGTAATAGACCCGTCGAGGAATTGGACGCCTTAGTTGTCAGGAAGGCCTACTACGTACTTGGCATTAGTGTGGCCGGCCTATCGTTAATAATGATCAATTGGTTAGGGCTATCATCAATAATGTTCAGCATCATGACGATAAAGAAGGTCGTACTAAGCTCCGTGTATTACGTGATCCCCATGGCCACGGCAATGATGGGCTTCGCCACAACCCAATTACCGGCGACATTCCTACTCAGTAGGGTTGGTAATAGGGTCTCGATGTTCCTAGGCCTAGTACTAAATGGGTTGTCACTCATCTTCTCGGCGACGAGCAGTTACCACACGGCATTGTTCCTCAGGTTCCTGGCAGGCATGGGGCTTGGGCTTTACCTAATGCCGTCGCTCCTGCTAATACTTGGTTGGTGGAGTATTAGGGGGTTAACGAGGTGGGTCCAGGTAACCTACCTATCCTCAATAACGATGCTCATGCTAATATCGTCTCTCGTGGTGATGGGTATAACGCAAGTCGCCACGCTATACCTAGGCATTACATCGCTGGTGCTGGCGGTGCTCGTGCTCCTCACTATGAAGGATGCCGTGATAATTAAGAGGGTCTCCATAATGGCCGTCATGAACAACCCGGACGTGTTGATGATATCCATTGCCTTCTCAATACCCTGGGGGACATACCTAGGCATACTGCCACTAATCATGAACCTGGGCAGCCACGTGGGCGTTACGGAACTAACGGCGCCGCTGGCCCTGACACCATTACTGTATAGGTTCAGGCACTCACTGAGGGTTGAGAGGCGCAGGGCGTTGTTCTACCTAACCATGGCCCTGGGCGCCGCGGTAATGCCAATGGGGTTGGCCGGGGCTCGGGCGTTTATCCCAGCCATTGTTGGTTTCGTATTCACACTAATCCTGCTCCTAACGCTATACCTCGTGCATGACTTAGTAAGTCCAATACTGATAGCCCAATCAACGGGTTACCTATTCACGGTATCATCAATAATAGGCTCAATAATGGGCGTGGTGGTGGGATACGCGGTGCAGTACCTTGGGGTGCTTGGTTGGGTTACTATTGGGGTTTTAATAATGACCTCATCACTCATCTACAGGGTACTAAGGATCACTCTCTAACCTTTGGATACCTATCTAGCTTGGACAATTCCCTAATGGCATCCAAGTCGCCCAACAAATCCCTAACGGATATGACNNCCAACAACCCTATCCTCATCATCAACAATAATCACATGCCTAACCCCGTGATTAACCATTAACGAGGCCACGGTACCGATTGAATCATAAACCCTAGCCCTAACAACCCTACTACCCAGGGTTCCAACCTTACTAACCGGCGTATCAGGCGGAAGCCTATTGGCAAGGGCCCTAATCACATCACGCTCAGTGATTATGCCACGCAACTTCATACTATTTAAATCCTCAACCACAACCACGGAACCCGTGTTCTCCTTAGCCATTAAATCCACGGCCTCGATGAACGGCCTATCCTCAGTAATGACCAAGGGCCTCCTTTTAACGAGATCCATGGCCCTCACACAACCACCC
>DAXY01000107.1:6621-6785 GCA_002506645.1 Vulcanisaeta distributa
TTATATAAATAATTATGTAATAAACATAGAGACCCAAGGCTTATAAGGCATTAACCAATCACTGAATCCCAAGTGATGAGTAGGGACCTCGCCTGCTTGAGCAGTGACGAGTTTGCCGAGTGCTGACCCTACTCAACCTACAACTCCAATCTAAGGTTCGCGGA
>DAXY01000066.1:0-2770 GCA_002506645.1 Vulcanisaeta distributa
ATGGACCAAGCATGAACGCCAGTAGTAACGCTACTGTTCCTCCAACGCCGATTTTCGAGATTATGAATGGCCAATTTATTGAGGTAAATTCAAGTGGTGCAGGGGCGCCACCCAACGCGTCTAGCACGCCTATTGCCGCTATTGCGCCGAGCATTGGTATATCGCCGAACCTCACCGTTGCTATTGCTCTGTAGGCGGCGTAGGAGGGCGTTGTCCATGCGGGTTTATTCAATATTAAGTGGTCACCAACCCTTCCCACGTACGATAATTCGTCATTATCCTTATACCAGTGGCCTATCAACGCCCATGAACTAAAGCCCAAGCCCTCCCAACCTATAAACATTAGTAGGAGATCGTTGGAGTATACCGTTAATAGCATTGATGCGGCAAATAAGTTGTAAAAGAACCAGAACCAACCGAGCCTATAATCATCAGCCAGATAGTCTAGGCTATAGATGCCTATTATGAATGCGAGCCATGCCGTCAATAAGCCCATGTACCTACTAAGGAAATCCACAATGAATGATACATAAATAGTAAAGCCTGGGATACCCGCATTACTCGGCATTACTATCCACGGTGCGGAGTATACGACGGGTTTCATTGGGAAGTAAATGGCTATGTACGTCGAGCTAAACGCGGCAATACCCAGACCAGCAACAGCCAGGTATGCCAGAGGCCTTGCCCTATGTGGGTCCTGGTTAAGTAACCAGTAAATGGCTATTGGCGACGCAAATAATACAGGTACCACAGTCATTAATCCCATCAATGTTGGTAATAATTGCTCATACATGCCCCATCACCACCCCTATAGCCTTTAATACAGAGCTTATCAATGACGTAGATGCTGGTGGGAATAAAAGTATTACCGCTGCTAAGCCGAGGACGTATAGTGGAATCACGAACTTCGGATCGACCTTAACCTTCTCATAATTCCTACGTGGTTGGCCGTAAAAGACTTCCTTAAGCGCCCAGAACCCATAATAACCAGTTAGTATGAACATAAAGGCTAACCCAATGAATGCCCACAGCGTATTAAGGCTGAAGCCCAAGGTATCGATTAGGCCAAGGAATATGTAAAACTCGCCTAATAACGCAACCGTGAATATACCTGACAAACTCATCCAGCCAAGTAACGCCGCCGCACCAACCGATGGTATGTAGGTCTGTAGTCCGCCCATTTCGTCGATGTCCGTAACCTCGTAATACGTTATTACGGCGCCAGCCGTCATGAATAGTACGGCCTTGCCAAATTGATGGGAGATAAAATGAAGCGTTAGACCAATAATGCCGTAAGGCCCAACCGCAAGTCCAGCCAGCAGATAAGCCATGTTAGCAACCGTTGAGTAGGCAAGTAACCACTTATAGTGGTACCTATGCCTAAACACGCCAAGGCCTGTCAGCACGCCGCTGAGTATGGCGTATGCTAGTATGGGTATCCTGTAATCATTTATGAAGTATGGCGAGATTAAGTAAAGCCTAGCGAGTATGTAGGCTGATAAGCCAACCACAGAGATTATCAGTGCTGCTACTGGTGTTGGGTGCATGCCGTGGGCCCAGGGAAGCCATACATGCGGGCCAAAGCTTGGCAGCTTTATTAGCATTCCTATGAATATCAAGAGCCACGCGATCAACGGTATATACCTAATCGTGTACAAATCCATGGTTTGCGAGTGGAGCGCAACAATTATCGCACCGACTAGAAATAATACGCTAGCGATGTGCGTGTATACGAAGTAAAGCACGCCAATCCATTGCCTAGTTTTTCCAAATCCATCATAACCATATAAATATATTAATAGGAATGATGCAATTAGGGACACCTCAATGCCTATGTACATGAGCAATAGGTTGTAGGCATAGACAATCCATAGCATGGATATGCCACATAGCGTGAATAGGAGGAAGTAGATATTGAATTGCTCAGGTAGTCCAAGTACCCTAAACCTATGCTCCATGTAGGGTACTGAAACTATCGATATTGTCAGCGATATTAAGGCTATTGCAAAGCCAAAGGCATTACTCAAGCCATCAAATACTAAATATATCATGCCTATAGGCCTAGGTAAAGCCCCAAGCGGCACTAGGTAATCCGCGCCAACGGCTATTCCGTATAGGGAATAAATTATTATTGGTAGGAATGATGCTGAGGCGAGTATTGCGGCTATGGTCTTTCTAGAGAATGATGCTATTACAGCCGCAATTAGTGGTATTGCTAGGGAAGCTATTAGTATTGGGTCGCTATGCACCATCATCGCGCATCACCTTGGTTTACTCCATCATTACTAAACGAGTATCTACAGATCACTTTCACGTAATACTTATGTAATTTGATACTATTTATTAGCATACACGCCCAAAGAGATACCATGTTTTTAAATACTACCTTACATTAACCATGACTATTAACCATATGGTAAGGAACAAAAGCCTTTAGCTGCCGTGACTCATCAATGCAGGTATTTAGGCCTTACATTGATCATGAGAGGTCGGCCAGGTTCTTAGATGATTTAAGACTTGGTAGGCAGAGGGTTGAGNNCTAAGCAGGTAATATTGGCAATACTTAGGAAGCTCGGCGTTCTTAAGGATGGCAGGGTTGGGTGGCTCAATCACCCAATAGTCCTCATGTACTTCAATAATGGACGTCCATACCTCGAGGACCTCATTAAGTACTTCTACGCCGTGACTGATGAGTGGGTGCGTAGGGGGTTCATCAATAATATTTCGCTGGACGATGTTGAGCCCCTCCTTAGGCATGTGGATCATGAGG
>DAXY01000066.1:2817-2980 GCA_002506645.1 Vulcanisaeta distributa
AATAAGTTAAGTAGGGAGGAACTGCTTGAACTGCTTAATACCGAGCCTATGTACTTCAGGGGCATTAACATGTGGATCAGGGATGCCTACAGCTCGTATAGGGAGTTCATGGATGCCCTCAGGAGTGGCCAAATGCCCTGTAGGTCTATATTTCCGAGGAGGT
>DAXY01000066.1:3103-5058 GCA_002506645.1 Vulcanisaeta distributa
CTATCCTCAAACCATAGGGGCCTCCTCGTTCTCGTGGGCACCGATGAGGAGAAGCTGGCGAAATACGCTGCGGAGTCCCTAAAGACCTTCTCATTAATTGTTAAGGAGCCTCATGGACTGTACATGTACCAGCCTGAGTACCCAGATGCGCAGAGGAGGATGGGTAAGTTTAGGAATTTCATTGAGGGGGTTTCCGTAGGCGTTGACTATAGGCCGTATAAGGAGACGGATAAGCTGCTTGGGACTACCGTGGACTTCGCAATCCTCGACCTAGTGAATGACTTGAAGCCCAATGACGTGGGTAGGTTAGGCGGCATTGTTAGGGGTGGCGGTATTTACGTATTCATGATACCACCGCTCAACGACTGGGTTAAGCAATTAACGAAGTTCCAACAAAGCCTACTGGTTCCTCAGTACAGGCCTGAGGACGTTAGGCACTTCCTGAAGGTTAGGTTTTGGAATAAATTAATGGCCATGGGTAAGGCGCTGGTAATTAACGTTGATAATGACGGGGTGATTAAGGAGCCCATTCTCGGGGATTCACAGCCATGGAAACCGAAGGAGGTGGAGGTACCGGAGAAGATTAGGTTCTCCAAGGCCATTTACGAACTGGCCAAGACCCAGGACCAGGTGGAGGCCCTCAGGGCCATGGAAGCGCTGCTGGAGAGACCTCCAAAGGGTAAGAAGATTAATGTCGTGTTAATAGCCGATAGGGGCAGGGGTAAGTCGGCAATTATCGGCCTAGCCCTGGCCGCCCTAGCCCATAGGCTTAGGAAGGCTAAGGGTAGGGCTAGGTTCGCGGTCACGGCGATGAACCCAAGCAACGTCTCCACATTGATGGAGTTCGTGATAAGGGGTCTCAAGGCGCTGAACTATGACGTCAGCATTGGTCGTTGGGGCGGTGACGTGGTCTCGATTAGGGTGGGTATTTCAATATTCATAGATTATGTTAGGCCTTACGACATGCTCACTGAGGAGGGTAGGGACATCGTCGTTGTTGATGAGGCCGCGATGATACCGCTCCCAGTGCTCTATGGAATACATGATAGGTTTGGTAGGGTTATATATGCATCCACGATACACGGCTATGAGGGCGCCGGCAGGGGCTTCAGTCTCAGGTTCCTTAAGTACCTGCGTGAGGATAGGAATACCAAGGTGATCGAGTACGAGCTTAAGGAGCCAATTAGGTACGCACCAAATGACCCGGTGGAGCAGTGGCTATTCGACACGTTATTACTTGACGCCGAGCCGGCCAAGATCACGGACGAGGATTACGACCTGGTGGGTAAGCGTAAGTTCAATTACTTAATACCAGACCTCAGGGAGTTCTTCCTATCTAATGAGGATAGGCTGAGGCAGTTCTTCGGCATATACGTGCAGGCGCACTACAGGAATGAGCCCGATGACCTGGGCATGATGATGGATGCGCCCCACCACTTCGTGAGAGCCCTAACACTTAGTAATGGCAAGATAGTGGTATCGGTGGAGTTGGCTGAGGAGGGCGGTATAGGCGATGACTTAATTGACATGGTTGTGAGGGGGTTGAAACTTCCTGGGAACATAATACCTGACAGGTTGATTAAGTATTGGGGACTCACGGACTTCGCGAAGTTGAGGGGTTGGAGGATCATTAGGATTGCGACCCACCCAGAGCTTCAGGATAGGGGGTTGGGCACGGAAATGCTTAGGAGGATAGAGGAGGAGGCTAGGGAGAAGGGGATTGACTGGGTCGGTGTTGGCTTTGGAGTTAACGCCAAGCTACTGAACTTCTGGATAAGGAATGGCTACATGCCGGTCCACATAAGTCCCGAGAGAAACCCAATAAGTGGTGAGTACAGCGTATTGCTCGTCAAGCCAATAAGTGAGAAGGCAAGGGAAGCGGCCATCTACGCCAATAGGGAGTTTAGGCTAAGACTGCTTAACTCATTGCAGGGGCCATTCCACGACATGGAACC
>DAXY01000066.1:5157-6862 GCA_002506645.1 Vulcanisaeta distributa
AACACTGCCGATGCGATAACGGAGCTCGTGAAGACGTACTTCCTGAGGAGGGGTGTCGACAACATTGTCCTGCCTCAATTCTATGAGGAGGCATTGATCTGCAAGGTATTGCAGGCAAGGCCCTGGAGGGAGGCAGCCAAGGTTCTTGGCATTAGGAAGTCAACGCTGATGCTCATGCTTAGGGAAATAGTTAAAGTCCTCATTCAATACTACATAAAGTACTTCGAAATACCTGAATTCATGATTAGTGTTACTAAATCGCAAAAAAGAGGTAAGTAATTCTAGGGGATTAACTTTAAAATTAGTTAATGATTAATTAATTGCATGGCCAAGAATGGCAAGAGGAGAATTGTGATTGAAGTTGATGAGCAGCTGTATGAAGAGTTGAAGAAGTTGAAGCAAATATATCATTCAAAGAGTTGGGCCGACCTACTCATTAGGTGCCTTAATAATTCATTAATTATGGCCGAGATAATAGCGATGCGTAATGATATTAAGGACATAAACAATGCCATAAGCGAGATATCAAGGTTGATTAGGGAGAGGACTTGATTTAATAAACCCGTTGATTAATTACCATCAATTTCACAAGTAAGAAATAAATATGGCTAAGTTAATGAGGATCTGAATGTTAGTACTCTTATTCAATACGGTTGAGGATGCGATAACCAATTTGAGCATAATTAAGGAACAATTATTAAACATAAAGAAACATTATGGCGCAATTAAGGAAAAACTGAGAATAAACGCGGACATGGAGGAGAAACTCGCGAAATTAGGCTTCCAACCATCCCACCAGGTAATAACCATACAGGCCATACCGCATGTACTAAACATACATATTGCGCCTCACTCAACGTGGTTAATGAGTAAGTTAAATTCAATAGATGGTAACATTGATTACGTAATAGGAGAAATAGAGAAGGTAAGTAAGTACTTGAATGAGAAGGTTAAGGCTAGAAACGTGTCCGTACTAGTTATGATAGATTATACCAATAAGAAGACTAGGCTGGTGATAATGCCATGAGTGCCAGCATGGATGTTAGTATTGATGTGGGGGAATTATATAGGAGGGTGTCGGAAAACAAGGTTAGGGTTATTGAGTATGTAAAGAAATTATATGAAATTTACGCAAAAATTATTAATAAAGCGGATTTACCCAGCAATAGTGAGAAAACGGTAATTGATATACCGAGCTCAATATCAATAGTAATATATAATGGGCCATCTAGGGAAGCGTATAGGGAGCTTTTCCTGAGGGCTGTTCAGTTTCTCAAGCTAGAGTACGCGGTTTACGAGGTCCTCGAGGATAGGCTGGGTAGGCTTAAGGATCACGGATTTAAGGCAATGGTTAGATACTTCAGTGACGTGCCATCCCTAGTGGTGATCAACCTTGATAGTGTTAAGTAGCAATAAGTTGAAAGATATAGCCCTGGACCTGGGCAATAAACTTAACGAGATAATGCAGGTTATCAATGAAATACATGCTTATAATCCAGATAGTGAATTCTTAAACAAGTCAATTAGGGAGTTGAGGAATAGATACACGGCCACGTACGTTAAGGGTAATGTAAATATGACAATGAGGGATGGCAATATGGAGGTAACTTATGTACTAACAGCTAATGGTTATAAAGATGCAATTAAAAATATTGTCGATTACTTCGCTGATATGCTTATGGCCATTAAGCAGGTTATGGAATTT
>DAXY01000066.1:6938-10342 GCA_002506645.1 Vulcanisaeta distributa
GGAGACTGCGGAGGTGCCCAGCATATTAGGTGGTTTTGCTGGCTTGACAACTGACGAGCTTGCCAAGGTAATGATAGCGGTCGATAATGTGATTTCGGTAATTAGTAGTGGTTCGAGGAATTTCGAAACCGTGATTAGGTTGAGCGATGTAAATTACCCAGAACCATTTAGGAAAATTGAGGAGTTGATTGGTGGTTCCCCATGATTATTGAAATTAGGAAGTTTAATTCAATGGAGGAGTTGATAAACATGTTGAGGGGTGAATTAAGTAATTCTTATAGGTTCATGTACATCCTTAGGCAGAATTGGAGTGAGGTGCTTGGTTCCGAGAGCAATACTGCGCTGTCAGGTGAGATCTCGGAGAGCGTTAGGTTTATTGACGGCTCCTCGGAAGTATTTACCCTAAGGCTTATCTATAAGCCTGGCACCAACACGAGGAGTAATGTGATTAATGATGCCGCTGGTTATGTACAAAGAAGGACAGCAATTATAAAGTCGGTAATTGATAGGCTGGAGTCACTAAATATGGATAAGAATCGCCCATTAATTGCATTGCTCGTTGATTCAATACCCATAATGATCATATTTCAGAATGAAGAGGTGGATGATCACCTTTATTAATCATTATGAATTTCCTGGGCACTCCATCAACATAAAGAACCAATATTCTGGAGTTGACCATGTACTGCGAAATATCCTTATTATGTATCAACTCCTCCAATACGCTACTAAACTCATTAACATAATTACTCATCAATTGCGCAGCGCCCATAAACTCGTTAGTTAATTCCTCAGGCCTAACGTAGGCTATTAACTCCTCATTAGCCCTACCTCTCGACCTACTCCGTCTCTTGAATTCTGATTCCTCCCTTAAGCCAAAACCGAGTGATAAGGCCCTGCTTTCGTACTGACTAATCCTTGATAGGAGTGCTGCTTCCTTATTAATAATCTCAACGCTTTCCCTAACATTTATGAACCTCCTGGAGATGCCTATTATTGCGTCTGCCCAACCATCATAGTACTCAACCCAATTGCCCAATGCCTCATTGGTCGATATACCAAGTCTCATCGCATTAATTGATTCGTTAATCACCCCGGCAAGGTCCTCGGGCCTAATCTCGCGCCTCCCCTTGACTTTCTGCCTACTCATAATCCTCGATTTCTTAACCTTCCTTTGACTCTGTTTTAGGCCGAGTAATGAGCGCGCATCAACATTCATATACCTACTCATTAATATGGATATTCCATAACCCANNGGCAATATTACATATTTAACATTGAGGTATTGATTAATTGTTAGGTCAGGTAGTATATAAGGTATCAACATTAGTATGATATAGATGCCGAGTAATGGTAATACCACGGCTAGGGGCGGCCTGATTAGGCCTAGTATTANNCATTCCAATTAATGTAATCATTATTAATACCGGTACCGGAATTATCATGAACCATCACCCAGGGTCAGCGGCTGTGATAGTAAAATCCTGCTTGGCATCCCGTTGTCGAACTCCAGCAGTACAATACCCGTAAAGTTATTGGTGCCAAATTCATTTTTTGTCTCCTCAAGTAGTGAATTTATACGGTCAATCCTTTCCTCAAGTTCGTTAATAATGCCCTTCATAACCTCTGACAGTCTCTCCCTACTTATGCTGATTCTTCCCTCAGTCCCCACCTCAATTATGTCAACGAAGGACTCACTCTTAATACCTTCTTCCAGTACTTTCTTGGCTAATAGTAATTTGTTCAATTCCTCCTCCAAATACGTGATTAGGGAGTTTAAATCCCTAAATCGAAGTATGGTTTTCAACCTCGCTCACCTTGCCAAAGACTTGACTAAGCACCTTATCTGGGTTTGTGTAGTATGTCTGAACGTACGTTGATACATCCTCGAAATTAAACATTCCATTCTCCACCATCCAACTAACAATTTTAGCCCTAGTGTCTATCTCCCTGAGGAGTTCGTCAACGTCCTTACCCATCATATCACTTATCTGCCTAACTAATATACTCTTCTCGATGAAGGAGTCATGGGAATCGGTCCTTGGGTTCCACCTAAATACCGTGTTAAACCTTATCCTGTCACCATCCATGTAGACCTCACCAACCTCAGTAACCCTCCTCGTCAACCTACCGCCTATCTTGACCCTCTTAATCATGACGAATATGTTCATGGCAGGTATGTAGGCCGGCGGTATATTCATTGGTGGGCTCATGAGCCTATTAACGGCTGCCTCAAAGGACTCGGCATGCATTGTCGATATGCCGCTATGCCCCGTATTCACTGCCTGGAATAGTACGTAGGCCTCCTCACCCCTGATCTCACCAACAATTAGGTAGTCAGGCCTCATCCTCAGCGTAGCCTTGACCAGGTCAAAGAGTGTGATTTCGTTTATCTTCTCGGCACCGTAACTCTGCCTCGTGACCAGCCTAACCCAGTTCTTATGCGGTAGGTTTATCTCTGGGACCTCCTCAACGGTTATTATCTTCATGTGGGGCCTAATGAATGTTGCCATGGCGTTCAAGAAGCTGGTCTTGCCTGCACCTGTCACGCCGAGGACTAGGAATGACCTACCGTTGTCGAGCATGACCCAGAAATAGCCCGCTATTTCAGCGCTTATGTTCCCAAACTTAACGAGTTCCGTGAATGTCAGTGGGTTCTTCCTAAACTTCCTAATGGTGAATGTTGAGCCCCCTGGCGAGACCTCCCTCCTATACGTAACCGCGATCCTCGAGCCATCCGGCAACTGCGCATCAACTATTGGCGTCGCCACCGAGACGTGCCTACCGGACATGTGGATTAACTTAACGACCAAGTCATCGAGGGCTTGTTCAGTCATTGGCACTATGTTCGTTGGTATGGACTCGTACTTCCTATGAAATACGTAGATGGGCCTACCAACACCATCGCATGATATGTCCTCTATATTCTCATCCCTCATCAATGCGTCTATTGGTCCATACCCAAGCAAGTCCCTCTCCATGTAATATAGGAATTTAGCGAAGGAGGATGGGTACACGCTCCTAAAGAGTCTCCTATACCTACCAATGATCTTCTTCAACTCGTTGAGTAGGTAATTCTTAACATCACCCATTTTCACAAGATCCTCGGGCGGTGGTAATTCAAGCATTACAATCTTCACTAACTCCCTATACACCTGCTGCTCAATTGTATCAAGCGTTATTTCCTCGAGGTAGTACATGATATCTCCCGTCCTCTCATCCTGAATGATTGAGGCATACGCAAACGGCTCATATAATGAGTACCTCTCCAACTCCTTAAATTGACCCAGTGGCTTAATTAACTGAAAGTCCGAACTCATTCAATTTATTAAGGAAAAAGCCCCCTAAAATACTTTCTGCTTCATAATAAGGGAACGCAACACGGCAGTGAGAAACCTATAATA
>DAXY01000066.1:10377-10566 GCA_002506645.1 Vulcanisaeta distributa
CTTAGTCCCACTTATTACCTATGCGGATACCTTATTATACGGCCCTGCACCCACGCCCATAATTTACAAGACATACACAATATCAATGAATCTAACGGACTCCAGGCCCACGGTGCAATTCCTAGAAAGTATACGTAGCGAGTACCCGCTGGCCTACCGTGAGGATTCCCTAATTGTTAACGCAACGCC
>DAXY01000004.1 GCA_002506645.1 Vulcanisaeta distributa
TATTATTAAGTCCGTGGATGTTTACCTGCGGTTGGTAAGGGATATTTACGGCGGTGCCCAGGCTCTTTGGGCGAGTTCACGGTAGGTAAATATTTTTATATCGCATTAATCACGTTGACCTGTATGGCTAGGATTGATTGGAGCATTGATGCCGAGGACATAATCAGGAGGGTTAGGGAGGTTTATGGAGCCAGCATTACGGAGGACCAGGTGGTCAAGGCCCTTGGCTATGAGTATAGGATTAGTTGGAAGAAGGCCGTTGAAATCGCCAGGTTCATTAGGGGCTTCACGATTAGGCAGGCTGAGGATTACCTGAATGATGTCATTAGGTTGAAGGCGCCAATACCCGTGAGGAGGTTCACGAAGAAGCAGGCCCACCACACAACCCCCTGGGAGGGTTGGCCAGTGGCCAAGTGGCCCGTTAAGGTGGCTAAGGCCTACCTGGAGGTCCTCAAGAACCTCGAGAATAACGCCAACTATAGGGGCCTTAACGTTGATAATGTCGTGATAGTGCACGCGGCGGTTCACAAGGGTCGTAAGATAAGGAATTACATGCCGAGGGCCTTCGGCCGTTCAACGCCTTGGTTCCAGGACACAGTAACTATAGAGCTCGCCGGGGCTGAGTTGCCCGAGGAGAACGTGCCGAAGAGGATCAAGTTGAGGCCGAAGCCCTACTGACGCCTCCTCAGGAAAACCACCGAGTACTTAATCCCAAGCCTCCTGAGGAACTTTATCAGTAGTGAGTCGTCAGTAATCACCAGCGGGTCCCTGTCCCTAAGTCTCATGGCCAGCACTATCAATGACACATCGGTATCGCTCAGCAGCCTCGGTATGTGGTAATTCCTCCTGGCACTCCTAACCTCATCCTCACTAACCTCATAAACGCTTATATTAAGTATCTCAGGCACCACGGCAGCCCTCACGTCCCTTAACTCATTCACCACGTAATTCGTAGTCGCCAACTCGCCAATACCCATTAATGGGCGTAAATCCCTCATGTGGAGTATTGCCGATGTGTCGAGTATTACCGTGCCCCCTGGGTTCATGGTATGAACAACCTCCTGAGGAGCCTCTCATACATCCTGTATTGGCGGGTCCTGATGAACTTTATCCTCCTATCACCGGGTTCAATGCGTATCTCAGCGCCCCTCTGGGCCACTATGCCGTCACAGAGTATGTGGGCCACCTCGCTGGTCATCACCTTAATGGGCACCTCGAATGGGTGTACAATGGGTACCAGGGCCCTTGAGAATGGGGCCAGTGGAACTATTAACTTTACGGCCAACCTATTATCGACCACGGGCCCTCCTGCGGCTAATGCGTAGGCTGTCGAGCCTGTTGGCGTCGCCACTATGACCCCATCCATCCTAGCCCTCATTATTTCCTCCCCACCGTCCTCCACTACCGTTACGTTTATCAAGTGCCCTGGGTCAATGCCCTTAACCAGGACCTCATTCAATGCTATGCAGCTGAAGTCCGTGGAAACGGCCCTAAGCGTTAGTCTCTCATCTATTGTGTACTCACCCCTGACAATGCTATTAAGTACCTGCGGTATCTCCCGGGCACTAACATCACTTAGGTAGTTAACCCTACCAGTCCCTATGTGGAGTATTGGCACATCCATTGAGTTGCCAACCTCATGTATGAACCTCAGCACCGTACCATCACCACCAATTATCATGGCTATGTCAACGCCTTGGGAACCATCCCACCTCGGTATTCCCAGGTTCTTAACCTCAACATCCCTGGCAGCCATAAACTCAACGCCATTACCACTTAGCCTATTGATTATTAGTTTCGCCAAGGCATAATCCTCGTACTTACCAATGTATATTATCATCCTCATCAATACTCAATTAACGCCTTAGTCAAGCCGAATTAATAAGCAATTTCTTAGGGAATTGCTTGATAGAAAACCTTTTATTGGCCCTAACTATGTCGAGTTGTATGTCGACGAAGCCCACGGAAGCGGGTTCGGTGAAGGAGGGTAGTTACGTAATGATTGATGGGGAGCCATGCAAGGTTGTTGAGGTTGAGAAGTCGAAGACTGGGAAGCATGGGTCCGCCAAGGTCAGGATCGTCGGTATTGGCGTTTTTGACAATGTCAAGAGGACGCTGATAGTACCTGCGGATGCCCAGGTTGAGGTGCCTATAATTGAGAAGTTCGTAGCACAGGTCGTGGCTAGGGTTGGTGATTCCTGGCAGTTGATGGACCTCAGGAATTACAGCACTTTTGAGGTTGGCCCAGACCAAATGGAGGAGGAGGTTAAGGGTAGGATTGAGCCTGGGGTTGAGGTTGAGGTTTGGGATATCGCTGGGCGGAGGAGGATAATTAGGGTTAGATGACGTTAAAATTAACCAACGAAGACCCTGTACTGGTCAGCACCCTGTAACTCCCTCAACACCCTATCAATGATTAACTTCTCCGGGTCAATACCAACCCTACTCCTTATATCCTCAAAGGACTGGAAGGGCTTCTTCCTCCTCTCCTCAAGTATTTGCCAAAGGGTCTTCTTACCAATCCCCCTGAGAAGCTCGAGGCTATGCATCTTGAGGGTTATTGGGCCGGCCTTATTGAAGAACTCGACGAACCTACCCTCCTGCGCCTTAACTATCCTAGCAATTACGTCGGGAAGTACGTTCTTGGCCTCATTCGTTAACTCGTCATAGTTAATCCTCCTGACGATCTTATTCACCTTATCCCTAACACCACTGCCTATGTATACCCTCTCACCAACCTCGGCGGTTGTGTTGGGCTTAAGCGTAAGCTCAAGTAGTGTGAAGTACTGCTCCCCAATTGCCTGGACATACGCCTCATTTCTCGGGAATCCCTTCTTGATCAAGGATGGGTCCTTAATGAGCATTTGCTCTGGGGGTATTACGTCGAGTACGTATGCGTAGTCCTCCCTCTTAACCATTCAGGACACCCTCAGGAGCCCTTGGCACTCCTCAGCAGGTTCAGGATCTCCTCAACATCCTCATCGCTGAACTCCCTCTTCTCAGCCCCAAGCAGTACCTTAAGCTCCTCCGCGGTCTGGGGCATTATATCAACGATTTGAATAGCCGTTAACCTCGCCAGGCCAAACCTCTTCATTAATTCCGACATTAACTCCTTAGCCTTGTCTGGGCTCACCTTGGAGAATTTCCTGAGGTAGTCCAGGGTGTTGTTTAAAACATCATCGGTAATGCCGGGATTAGCATTAACTACCTTCTCCTCCAGTACCCTGAGCGCCTCCGCCATGGGTACGTCCTCAGAATTAATAATACGCTTAACCACAACTATCTCAATAAAAATCCCTATTTAAGGATTTGTACCTACCATTAATGGAGGGAATGCTTAAATACCGCAATGGCGCGGTGATGCTGGGTTCATCATGCATAGGACGCATGGCCTACGCTATAAGTCAAGGAAGCTACTAACCAAGAAGCCCAGGGAGAGGGGTAGGCCGGGCATTTCCAGGTGGCTTTATGAGTATAAAATCGGCGATAAGGTGGTCATAGACATAGACCCTACGTTCATAACCACGGCACCGCACAGGAGGTACCAGGGCAAGGTAGGCACAATAATTGGCAGGAGGGGTAAGGCATACGAGATTGAGCTGTACATCGGCGGTAAGAGGAAGGTATTAATAACGACGCCCGACCACATAATCCCATTCAGGGCACAACCAAGTGAGACCAAGGCCCAGTGAATGGTCATATTAATCACTTATGCTAAGTATGTCAACCTCCACCGGCCTGATGCTGATGCCTAGTGTACCCGCCAGGCTTGGCTCAACATCTCCATAGCCCCCGTGTACGAAGCCCCTAACATATAGGTTGCCCTGGCATTTGATTAGGAACTCCACGAGCCTACCCCTGACGACCTTACCATCTAGTTCATAAACCATGCTAACCCTCCTCCTAACCCCACGCCCGCGCCTAATCACCTGAACAACCTGCCTATTCCTGAAGTACTCATGGAGTGATTTAATCCCCTCATCGGTGATTGGCCTGCCCGTGATCGCCAAGACCCTGTACGTGATCACGTAATCACTAACCCTAGCCTTCATTTTAACTACCGTGGAGGCCCTAGTCCTGGACAGTCCGTTGAGCACTACGTCATAGCTAGAGTCCATGAGCAGTGGCTGAATGCTATTGATATCAGGCCTCCTGCTCGGCCTAACGATCTGCAGCACCACGGGCCTACCACTGCCAAGGACCCTAACGCCCCTTGGATCCGCACCGCCGGCGTGCACTATAACGCCCTGGGCCCCATATGCCTGGGCCACCCTGTCAATGGGCCACTTGGCCTCCCCATCATTACTTAGCCTATGTACCTTCCTATACCTGGCCAATATGTATATTGGCATTACCTGAACCTCCACGGAACCCGTCGAGATGTCTATAACCGCCTCCACGTCAGGTTCCTCCCTACTGAACGCTACGCCGAGTATTGCCGAAACCCTCTTACCCAATTCCCTATTTAGCTCACGCTTTATTGACTCGGCACTCGATATATTGAACTCGGTGGTTATGCCGAGCTCCCTATTCAACACATCAAGTGGTACCCTACTTCCAAGCCTAAACGACTTGAACTCAACACCGAGGGACCTAAGGCTATTGGCTATGGCGCTGGCCCACTCATCGAGTTTATCGAAGATTGAGTCGTTACATACGTAGCACCTGGCCCTCGATACGCTAATGCCCATGTTGCTTAGGAACTTCGTGCTAGGTTCATGGCCGCTCACAGCCAACGCCCTCACGTCATTAAGTAGCTCATTGGACAAGCCCTCACTCAATATCCTCTCGTGAATACTCATTAGTAGGTAATCCTTAATCGCCCTACCCCTCTCACTATTGTCTAGCCCGGTGCCCAGCCTCGCGAATAATCGGCCAAGGCAGCGATCACACAGTGGGTATTTCCTGAGTATCTCCATGGCCTTCTCAATGCCCATACGGCGTATTACCAATGCAATAGGCGTATTAAAGCATATGTTGTGGCGTATTTCGTGGATACGTACTTAATCGGCGCCTTCATTAATGGGTGCTCAGTGATGTGGAGGAGCATTGAGGGCTTCGCTGACGCAGTCGACCACGCGAGGGCTCTCGAGCCGGGAATAGTCGTGGTTAATGGCGCGGTTAATGCCCCAGAAAACCTGTGCAGTGAAGTTAACAGGATTCTTCAGAAACCAGCAAGGTTATTGCTGTTCTTCAACATTAATGATTGGGTCAAGTTATTAAGGGGCCTTTACGACTTCAATGGGGAGTTGATCGATCCGGAGCCCGGGCTCGACATGCCCAACCTGGTACTTAGCATTAGGGTGCCGAGTAGGTCCTTCGGACTTACTGTGAGGATTGCGCTTAAGCTGTTGGGCATTAATAGTGCTATATTCCCGAGCAGTGATGGTAGGCTTTACCTGGTGATTCACGAGAGGGACTCAATAGCCAGGTTTATTAAGACCGTGAGGCCCCACCTAAACCCTGAATTGAACATAGCCCTAAGGAGTAAGTGGGTTAGGCATTACTCAGGCTTTGGGGAGCCAATAGTGATAATTAGGGAGTTGGGTCAGTCGGTTTAGGCGTCTTCATTGATCTGCGTGGGTTCAACTCATCACAACTTAAAACTGGGTTAACTGCGTATAAGCCTTAATGTGATGAGGCTTAATGGGCTTAACCGTGATGATGCGTGTGAGGGCTGATGATCATATTGGGTAGTCAAAGTTGGTCTCGGCCTGCCTAAGTGGTGGGCACTTACTATCCTTCTCACTAATTATTACATTCTCCCTAATCGGCCATGGTATGCCGATCTCAGGGTCATTCCAGGCAATGCACCTCTCATGCTGTGGACTATACTCCTTAGTCTGTAGGTATAGGAATAAGGTATCATCCTCAAGAGATTGAAAGCCATGCGCGAAGCCAGGCGGTATCCAGAGGAGCCTCGGGTTATCGGCGGATAACTCAACCATCACGTACTTACCAAACCAGGGCGAGCCCCTCCTAACATCAACAGCGACATCGACCACGCGGCCCCTAACCACGGTAACGAGCTTACCCTGCTCCATGGGCTTAAGCTGGTAGTGAAGCCCACGAACAACGCCACGCCTAGACCTACTCAGGCTCACCTGGACAAAGTCATAGGGAACACCACCGGCTAGGAAGTCAGTCCTCTTATAGAGCTCCGCGAAGAAGCCCCTAACGTCAGGAAACACCACCGGCTCCACCAGTACTACGTCGGGTATTTCAAGCCTAACGAAGTTCTTGAAGGGCATGGCTAGGCAGAATCACCCAAGTTAATAAGGAATATCCCGGGCCGAATAGGTTTGTTGGGCTTTGGAAATTGGTTAATAAACCAGCCCTTAATTGCACCACTAATGAACGCCGTTGTTAAGCCAGGAATTGTAGTGACGATTAATGGGGAAGGGGCGCATTCAATGCCTACCTACGACAATGAGTACGTACTAATGAGGGAGAGGGACTTCAACGTGATACTCGATAATACGAACCTAAAGATAATGCTCTCAATAATAAGTGGTCGCAACAACTTCACCCAAATAATGAGGGAGACCGGCATCCAAAGGGGTAAGTTGTCGAGGCACCTGAGGAGGCTGTTAAACGCCGGCTGGGTCGTTAAGGATGGTAATAAGTACCTGCCCAGCGGCCACATATATGTTGTGTATTACGTACATGACGTTAATGGCGAAATAATGCTAAGCATATCCATGAACAAGGGCGCATTTATTGACCAATTCCATGGGCTCGTGATAATCAACGGGGAGCCGCTGAGCGATTACTGCTCAACATGCCCACTGAGGCAGGCCTGCGTTAATAATGTCAAGCACCTGGCCCGCAGGTACGGAATTGAGTTGAGGGGTGCCGAACCCAGTGAGGCTTACTTGGAGTTATTCAGGGAGTTGGTTAGGAGGGACTTGATTAAGAGACTTAGTGGTGGTTGGAGGATTCTCATTAGGAGGTGATTATTGGGAGTTATGTTTATATTTGCTCTAGGAATTGAATATTACAGCAATGGCGGAGGTTAACGAGGCCTTGGGCAGGGTCGTTAGGGATTTCCTAAATAGCACCGATAATATAAGTGGCGTATACGTGGCATCACTCGACGGGCTCCTGGTGGCTCACGCATCGAGGATTGACGTTGACCCAGACCGGGTGGCGGCCATGGTTGCGTCACTAAGTGCTGTGAGTGATAGGGTTAGCAAGGAGTTGTTGGGTGAGGAGCCAAGCCACGTATTTGTCCAGGCAGGCGCGGGCTACATAGTGATTAAGAGACTTGGGGATTTGGCAATAGGCGTCCTGGTGCGGGGTGGTGATGACTCAACGATGGGCCTGACAATGCTTGAGCTGGAAAGGCTTATCTCAATGATCCAGAGACTGAGGTGACTCGATTGGGATAAGGCTTTACTACATGTCCCAGAGCTAGTAATGCGCCATGAGGGTTGTCACGAGGGAAATAACGATACAGAGTAAGAGACGTAGGGAGGTCATAGACATTACGGACTACGTGGAGGAGTTCGTGAGGGATTCAGGTATAAGGAATGGCCTTGTCCTAGTATTCCTACCCCACGCCACATCGGCACTATTCGCCAATGAGGATGAGCCGAGGATAAGGAGGGATTATGAAAACCTATTCGAGAGGTTAGTGCCGGCCAATGGGGAGTACTACCATAATGAAATTGATAATAATGCAGATGCTCACTTATTGGCATCATTGTTCAAGCAGTTCTACGTACTACCCATTGTGAATGGCGGGCTAGTTAGGGGGACTTGGCAGGAGGTCTTCCTGGCGGAATTCGACGGGCCCAGGAGCAGGAGGGTTGTCCTCGTGGCAATTGGCGAGTAGGTGGTTCGTGTTATAGGTTCTTGTTAAAACTAAAGCCGTACCTAGCCCTCAATTCCCTATAATTCTCGAGGGGCTCTGTGTAGGCGATGAGGTGGTCAGCAACGTATATCGGCGCGCCCAACCTCACGGCAATGGCCGTCGCATCACTGGGCCTGGCATCCAATTGGAAGGTTTCATTGGTTCTGTTGTCCCTAACGAATATGGTAGCTAGGTAAACGCCGTCTATCATAGCGTCTATAGTGACCTTCTCAACCGCGGCATCAAGCCTATTTATTAAATCGACCAATAGGTCGTGGGTCAGCGGCCTATGGAATGTGACGAGACCCAGGGCCTTCTTTATTGAGAATGATGCCGTAATATCTATCCTAATGGGTAGTACCCTGTCCTCCCACTCCTCGGTTGTGAAGAGCATAACCGCCACGCCCTCCTCAGGTATTTCAATCACGTCCAGGAGGTCGGCCTTAAGGTACTTCGAATTGCCTGAACCCTCCTCCCTAACCATTACACTAATTCTAAACAACCCCTTTATTTACTTATTCACTCCTAAGCACCAACCCAAACTCTGTGAGTGGTACATCCCTCTCGCTCCAATTACCCATGTCCCTAACCCTAACAAAGCCCTGGGAAACCTCCCTCGGGCCAACGATTATGAAGTACCTGGCATTTATCCTAGATGCGTACTCAAGGGCGCTCCTGAGGCTCTTCTCGCCCGTGTCAACGACCACCTTGTTACCGCGAACCCTCAGGTTGTTTGCCAACCTATAACCAAGCGCCAGGTAATTCCTATCACTGCCTAGGACATACACGTAGTAATCAATCTGCGGCGCCCCGCGCCTAATCGAACCCCTCTGCTCCATGACCTCGAGCAACCTCTCAATACCCATGGCGAAGCCGGAGGCAGGCATGGGCCTTCCACTGTAGATCTCTATTAAGTTGTCGTACCTGCCACCGCCGCCGACGGACAACTTGTAATCCGGTACGTACATCTCGAAGACGATGCCCGTGTAGTAGTCGAGACCCCTAACAATGCCCATGTCCAGGTCCATGTAATTGCGTATCCCATACATGTCGAGGAGGTCTATCAACTCGCTATAGTAATTAATGAACTCGTCACCAACGCCGAACTCCTTGAGCGAGTCGACGGCCTTATCAATGCCCACGCTCGTGTTTGCCAACCTAATAATCTCCTGGGAGACATCATCACCGAGCCCAAGACCCCTCAACATCCTCAATAACTCATCGTCAGGTACCTTACCCCTCTTATCCATCACCCTGAGTACGTTGGGCCTAAGCCCATTGGGTATGCCGAACTTACCCAGTAATTGATCGACAACCCTCCTATCGTTTATCCTAACCCTGAAGTCGCCAATATCAAGCGCCCTAAGCGCCTCCACACCGACGGCGAGCACCTCGGCATCCGCCCTGACGCTTGAGGAACCTATGAACTCAATGCCGAATTGATGAAACTCCCTATATCTACCGTGCTGCGGCTCGTCGTATCGCCAAACCTTCGTTATGTAGTACCACCTGATCGGCTTTGGCACATCAACCCTGTACGAAACCACCCTGGCCACGGGCACGGTCATGTCGAACCTAAGCCCAACCTCCCTGCCAGCCTTGTCCCTGAAGTAATAAATCTCATTGACGATGTCCTCACCGGCCTTGGCCTTCAATATTTCATAGTGCTCCAGGGCGGGCGTCTCAACCCTTAGGTAGCCGAAGGACTCGGCCACCCTGGCCAACTTATCAAAGACCTGGAGCATTGGGTAGTACTCCTCAGGCGTTAGGTCCCTCATCCCCCTGACAGGCCTGAGGTCCTTATCGTCAAATACCACGGATCATCAATGCATTGGTTAAATAAAAGTTTTCGTGTTCATAATGAGGACAGGGCAATTGTTAAGAAGTTCGCGTGGGCCACCACGTACATCAGGAGGCCCAGGGTTATGGGTATGATGAAGGGTATGTGGTACGAAGTCAGTACGGGCGTATCCACATCAATCCTCCCCTGGGACAACCAATCAATTAGTAATTCCCTGGGGTCGCCGGTGTCGAGACCGAGCCTAATCACCGGCCTGAAGCCATTGCCGACGAGTTCCTGGGACACCGCGTAATTGTTCGGGTTCCTAAGTACCCTATGCGCGGGCACGCACATGAGGGTCAACATGTAGATTAACCTGCTCAGCCCCCTAGCCCTGGCCAGGGCCTCGCAGTTCCTGCCATACCTAATGTTCTGAATCACGTTGTAGGGTATGTACATTACCAGGGCTATGATCAATGAGTTTATCAGCACAGATAGTGGGGTTATGCCGACGATTGTCAGGGCTGGGTTGGCCATGGGTAGCGTGGGTATTGACGCCGATATGAAGGCTATTGACTTAGAATCAGCGCCTCCCATGGCCTTTAGCCAATACGCCGCTAGGGCGAATACAACCCCAATGGCGATACCGATTACGTAGAGGGGTAGTAGGCCAAGCCTGATTGCTGCGTAGGCCCCAAGCGGTACGCAAATAATTGACCCAGCGACCCAAGTCCAGTCACTGATCTCCCTAGTCCTCAGGTCCTGTATTGAGGCCGCGGCCTGCGTCATGATGACCAGCACGTAATCCAGCGTGAGTATTGTGTACGCACTCACCATGGGTTACGACTAACCCATTGAGCCGGCACCTTTAAGGCTAATGCTTAATGGGTCTCATTAACTATTTTTACGTAGGTAATAAATTAAAAGGCCCTTAAGGCCATGATTACTATGTCGAGGAGGGTTGCAATCGTTGGGGTTGGTTGGTACGGGTTTAGGCCCGTGGTTGAGGAGGCATCATTTAGGGAGATGATGTTCGAGGCCGCGGTGAGGGCCTACGAAGATGCTGGGGGCATAAACCCGAGGACCGACGTGGACGCCTTCGCGAGCTGCCAGGAGGATTTTTGGGAGGGCATTGCGATAGCCGATGAATTCGCGCCAGAGCCCATTGGCGGTACGTTAAAGCCCGTATTCACAACACCCGGTGATGGACTTCAGTGCGTGGCCAATGCATACATGATGATTAAGACTGGGCAGTTCGATGTTGTTGTTGCGGAGTCTCACGCAAAGCCCAGCGACATTATTAATATGCATGATGTCATGCTTTTCGCCATGGACCCAATAACCGTGAGGGCAATAAACACGCCTAATTACCACGCCCTAGCCGCCATGGAGGCCCAGGCATACATGACACGCTATAACGTGCCTAGGGAGGCCCTGGCATACGTGGTGGTCAAGGATAAGAGGAACGCCCTATACAATGAGAGGGCTAGTTATGGCGCTAACCTAACAATTGATGAGGTGCTCAACACGCCATACGCCACATCACCACTGACTAGGTTGGACATTGCGCCATTTGTCGATGCAGCCGTCGTCATTGTCCTGGCCGGAGAGGACGTTGCGAGGAGGTACACGGACACGCCCATCTGGGTCGACGGGATATACTGGGCCACGGAGGACCCATCCCTCGAATTCCATAGCTGGGAATTCCCAATCCACGCCATGAGGGCGGCGGAGGCGGCCTACAAAATGGCCGGTATTCAGGACCCAATTAAGGAACTCCACTTCGCAGAGGTTGACTCGAGGTATAGCTTCAAGGAGCTTCAGTTCATAGAGGCCTTGAAATTGGCCCCACCGGGCGAGGCGCATAAGCTACTCCTTGAGGGCGCCTTCGATAGGGATGGCCTATTTCCAGTCAACCCAAGCGGTGGTGCACTCGGCGAGGGCGTACCACTCGAGGTTCACGGACTTGCCAGGCTAATCGATGCAGTGCTTCAGTTGAGGGGTGAGGCCGGCAGGATGCAGTTGAGTAAGGCCGAGAGGGCTGTTGTTCATTCCTGGCGTGGCGTACCAACAACGACGAGCATCGTCGCAGTCCTGGGCAGGTGATTGGTAATGCTTAAGAGGTTGCCCGGGGGTGGTATTTCATGAGTAGGAATATTTACGTTAAGCACAGGCCCGCGATAATCGGCGCGGGCCTAACGCTGTTCAGGAGGAGGTTGCTTGAGACCCCAAAGGAACTTGCCTGGATAGCCGCTAAACAGGCACTTGATGAGGCTGGGCTGACGCTTAAGGACATTGACTGCGTAGTCATCGGCTCCGCGCCGGACACATTCGATGGGGTGCACATGAAGGGTGAGTACCTGGCAGACGGCGCTGGCGGTGTTGGTAAACCGACAATGAGGGTATTCGTAGGCGGCGCCACCGGCGTTATGGTACCAATAGCCGCCTGGTGGCACGTGGCCAGTGGGCATTGTAGGACTGTGCTTGCGGTGGCGGAGGAGAAGATGAGCGATGCCGATATCCCACACCCACAGGCCGTGTTTAGGTACATATGGGACCCAGTGACTGAGGTCCCGCTCCAACCCAACCTAATATGGATATTCGCAATGGAGATGCATAGGTACATGTACAAGTGCGGCGTTAAGAAGGAGGATATAGCCCTGGTCAGTGTAAAGAATAAGCGTAACGCCCTCGATCACCCAGCCGCCCAGGTGGCGGCGAACATTACGGTGGATGACGTACTCAAGAGCGAGGTCTTGGTATGGCCCGTGCAATTACTCGACATATCGCCAGTCAGTGATGGGGCCGCGGCTATCGTGGTGGCCAGTGAGGACGTTGCGAGGAGGCAGACGGACACGCCGGTCTGGATTGATGGCGTTGGCTGGGCCCTGGACACCACCTCCTGGACAAATAGGGACCTAGCCTTCCCAGAGTACGCGAACGTAGCCGCCCAAATGGCGTATAGGATGGCGGGCATAACAAACCCAAGGAGGGAGATCGACGTGGCCGAGGTGTACGACCCATTCGACTACAAGGAACTACACCACATGGAGGGGCTTGGGCTTGCCAAGAGGTGCGAGGCCCCGAAGCTCACGAAGGACGGCGTTACCCAGAGGGATGGCGACCTACCAATAAACCCAAGCGGCGGCCTACTCGGCGTCGGCAACCCAATAGCCGCCGCCGGCACTATGAAGGTCGCCGAGATATACTGGCAGTTAGCCGGTAAGGCCGGTAAGAGGCAGGTGAGGAAGCCCGCCTACACGGGACTGGCACACGCCTGGGGAGACCTAATGCAGGCAAGCACGGTAGTCGTAATGAGGGTGTGAGGCGGAAAACCATCAAACACCCCTCATCACTTCAATACCACGCAAGAACATCCACAAGGCATCCACCGCAGGCTCAGCACTCATGCACGCTCAAACGAGGCATTCCGCAGTAATTACCGACTATGAAACAAGCGTATTTCGAATTAAATAACTTCCGCGCAATCATGGTGGTGCTATTACGGTAAAAATAAAAATAATTGGTTTGGTTAGTGCCGCGGCGGTTTATGGCGATTGTGGCCGTTGATGTTGGTGGTACATTCACGGACTTCGTAGTGCTTAGGGATGATGGAACCACGTACTCTATCAAGGTCCTGAGTACTCCGAAAAATCCCGAGGTCGCGGTGTTGGATGGCTTGAGGAGGGTTAAGGAGCCCATTTCCGAGGTCCTCCACGCAACTACGATAGGCACAAACACATTGCTTGGGCAGGTCGGTCTCGAGGTCCCGAGGGTGGCTTTATTCACGACCAAGGGCTTTAGGGACGTTATCGAGATTGGCCGCCAAAATAGGCCTAGGCTCTATGACCTATTCTTCGATAAGCCGAGGCCCCTGGTCCCCAGGGAGCTTAGGTTTGAGGTTGATGAGAGGGTCCTGGCCGATGGTACCGTGGCTAAGCACGTCGATCCTAGGGAGGTTGAGGATTACGCAGCTAGGGCGAGGTCAATGGGCGTTGTCGCGGTGGCCGTCTCCTACCTACACTCATACATGAACCCGGTTAATGAGGAGGTCACCGGTGAGGTGCTTAGGAAGTACTTCAGGTACGTCAGCCTGTCGAGTAAGGTGGCCCCGGAGCCCAGGGAGTACGAGAGGACGTCAACGACTGTGGTTAATGCAGTCCTCATGCCCATAGTCAGTGAGTA
>DAXY01000028.1:0-3300 GCA_002506645.1 Vulcanisaeta distributa
CCTCATGCCCATAGTCAGTGAGTACATTTCCAAGTTCTCCGAGGGCCTTAGGGAGCTTGGCATTGGTAGGTTCTACATAATGTCCAGCGCCGGCGGCCTAATAGACTCTGTTGAGGCTGTGGAGAGGCCCGTGCAGTTGATTGAGTCGGGGCCCGCGGCCGGCGCCGTGGCGGCTGCGGAGTTCTCGAAATTAATAGGCGTTGAGGACGTTATTGGGTTCGACATGGGTGGGACCACGGCCAAGGCATCCTCAATACTTAAGCACGAGCCGGAGGTGACGACGGAGTACGAGGTCGGTGGTGAGGTCCATCACGGCAGGTTGATTAAGGGTAGTGGTTACCCAGTTAGGTTCCCATTCATTGACTTGGCCGAGGTATCGAGTGGTGGTGGGACGATTATTTGGCGCGATGAGGCTGGTGCCATAAGGGTTGGGCCCATCAGCGCCGGTGCTGAGCCTGGGCCTATATGCTATGGAAGGGGTGGTACCGAGCCAACGCTCACGGACGCTAACGTGGTCCTCGGCAGGGTTGGTGAGTACATACTCGGTGGTGAGATGAAGCTCAACAGGGACGCGGCGGTTAAGGGCTTGGCAAGGCTTGGTGACCCAATCAATACCGCGCTCGAGGCCATTAGGCTTGCGGTAATTGAAATGGCCAGGGCCGTTAGGCTCGTGACTGTCGAGAGGGGCCTCGACCCGAGGGACTTTGCGCTAATGGCCTTTGGCGGCGCAGGGCCTCAATTCGCGCCCTACATAGCCGAGGAGTTGGGCATAAACTCCGTCATTGTGCCGCCGGAGCCAGGGGCCTTCAGCGCCCTTGGGCTTTTAATGGCTGATGAGAGGTTTGAGGCCAGGGCATCGTTCCCGAGGGACTTGGAGGGCGAGTTTAGGAGACTTGAGAATGAACTACTCAATAGGTTGGGTAGGGTTGACTACTTCCTTAGGTATGCCGATGTTAGGTACGTTGGGCAGGGTTGGGAGTTGACAATACCCGTTGGTAGGCCGGCGAGTATGGGCGAGGTTGAGAGGGTATTTAACGATAGGCACCACGCAACGTATGGGTTCAGGCTCAATAAGCCCATTGAGGTTGTCACAATTAGGGTCTTCGCGGTGATAACGAGGGTTAAGCCGAGGTTTAGGGCGCCGAGGGCCGAGGGCGAGGCGAGGCCGAGGGGGTTCAGGAGGGTATTCTTCGATGACTGGGTTGAGGCGCCAATTTACTGGCGCGAGGACTTACCAATAAAGCAGGTCATTGAGGGGCCGGCCATAATTGAGGAGTACGGATCAACAATAGTCATTCCACCGAGGTGGAGGGCCGTCGTTGGCGAGCATGGTGAGGTGAGGATCACCCATTGATTAAATCCCCCGCACCGCATCGGCGGCCCTGACCTAATTAACCAAATTAAGTAGTTAACCTGGGACCGAGGCTTGCCAACGCCCATTGCCAACCAATTATGTGGTAATCACGGGCATGGTGGTGAGGTTAATCGCAACACTTTATAAGCCGAGCCTAGGGAGCATAATCATGGCGTCCAGGGAATTGCTTGAGGATATAAGGAGGGCTTTAGAACCACTCAATGAGGCAATACTCAACCACCCAATGATTAGGGATGCTGAGGAGGGCAAACTACCCATCAGCACGATTAAGGCATTCGCCATGAACCAATGGTACATAGTAAACCACGACCTAAGGTCGCTTGCCATAGCCCTAAGCAGGGCCAGGAACATCATCGAGCTCGAGTTCATGAAGATGCTCCTTGACGGGGACTACAACGCACTCCACGAACTAATGAAGCTAATGAAGGAATTGGGGATAGAGGCCAGGGACCCATTAACGCTGGAGGTAATACCCGAGGCAGTGCAATACACGCACTACCTCGCCTGGCTAGCCAATTACGCAGACACTAGGGAATTCGCCCTGGCAATAATAGTCAACATGCCCGTGTGGGGGCAGAACGTGGCCAGGCTAGGTGAGGCACTACGCAGTAGGTACGGCATTAGGGAGGTTGGGTTCTTCGAGGCATTCAGGGGGCCATTCACGGAGTTGGAAAATAAAGCCCTTGAGGTTATTGAGGGCATTGGTGAGCAGTCGATCATTAGGGCTAGGAACATGGCATTCATTATACAGAACTACGAGAAGGCCTTTTGGGACGCCATCTACTCAGTGCGTTAACCTTCATCAAAGTAAAATATTTATATAATCATTATTATTCACTTTATTATTTATATAATTAATCCCACGCCAAACAATACCGGTCTCAAGAATCTATAGAAAAAGATGTTCTATGCATAAAGCCTTATAAGCTGGGTTAAGTATTACGGCGCGTGGATTTAGACCCAATAACAATGGTTAATAATGCACGGAGAGACCTTCAAAAGATGGTCGACCTAGTCAATGACTATAGACGGACTAGGGATGCCAACGCCCTAAGCAACATAATTAACTTGGGCCTCTCAATATATGAAAATGCCCTAAGGGCCCTCCTAACCGTTAGGGGAATTAGGGTTAGAAACCCCGAGCACGTGGCCCAGGTGGCTCATGAATTCATACCAAGCGGGGTGGTCAGCAACGAACTAATGGACCTCCTAAACAAGTGCTCATCACAGCCTAACTGCGGCATTGACATTATCACATCAGGCGTTGAGGCATTGGGTAGGCTACTCGACTATGTCCACGCCGTTTCAACACACGGCGCATTACATAGGGGGCTCTGACCCTTGGCATTACTGCACTCATTTAGCAATTCCCTTAATCAAAAACCTACTCAATACCCATCCCTGAGATCCTCAACACGCCCTCCAAGCTCAATGAGCGCCCTAAACAGCGCGCTACCGGCAGGGCCCTCCTCATCAACAGCGGTGGGTAGGCAATGCATGTATTAAACAACGCCATTCCACTCACCACCAAATCGCTGGTAATTATTGTGGCCAACAACCAACTCAACAGTTGATGGGCCAATGGGGAGTGAATAAACATTGACCGCGTACTCGCCGGTGGACACACCAAATGAGTAGGTTATTGGGTAGGGACTCCATGAGGTACCATTCCAGTAAAGCAGGGATAGGTAAGCATCCAAGTCCCTAAACTCAACACCACCGCCATTACCTGGACCCCCAATAACGAACTCCGTATCCATGGGCCAGCCGTAAGGCCCCTGGGCCGGGCTAGTGATTATGTACGCGGTGGCGTTCGGCACGGGTATTAACTCGCGGGCGAACCAATTAATCCTCGGGCTAAAGGTCTCATTACCAAGCTGCAGTAGTGCATAGCCGAAGTTTATGACCACGCCATACCTCGTGGA
>DAXY01000028.1:3331-4111 GCA_002506645.1 Vulcanisaeta distributa
TACCATTCTCATAGAGGACGCTCCTCGATGAACCGATGTAGTGAACCACGTCCATCTCGCCCTGGAACCAGTACTGCCCATCCACCACCACGAGGGCGTCCTGGACCCAGTGAACCACGTAGGTATTGCCATACCTAATGACAACGTAGGCATTTAACTGCAGCGAGAATCCAGGCCCTGGAGCGCCGGTGGAATTCTCTATATCGGCCCTGGTTATGTTGAAGAGGCCTAGGACGGCGTTGGTCGTTATGTTCCCATAGCCGGGCCCGTAGTACGCGGCCACCCCCATTGCCGTGTAATTGAGGACCCTATAGATGATGTTTGTATTACCGCAAACAAGCAAGCCATAACCCCCAGGGCCTGGGCTGACCACGTAAATACCGGGCTCGGCACTGAACCAGGTATAGTTACTTGGCGCCCCAGGCCCACCGCCCCAAGCCCTCAGCTGGGAATTACTAAGTAGGTAAACCCGAGAGCCGTTAAGGACCTCAATAAATAGTGACTCGCCATTACCCAGGCTAACATTTACGAGGCCCCAGGCACTGCAGGGACCACTCACGGGGACCACTGGTATTACCGGCGATTCCGTCACATTACCAAGCGCGCGGTTAATCACACCCCAAATAAGCGATTCAATCACGTGATTAATGCCGGGGCTCGTGATTATGAACATCAAAGTCAACGCGATGATAATCACCAACGTCACGTCCCAATACCTCATCACACGCAGCACTTGCCAAAATGAATAAAAACATAACTCACTGATTCCTAACGAAACGG
>DAXY01000028.1:4168-4690 GCA_002506645.1 Vulcanisaeta distributa
GTGGGACATGCCTAAATTCAAGATAATGGGGAATGACATACAGCACCTGTACGTGGAGCTCGGGCCTGGGGAGAGGATATACGCCGAGGGTGGGCACTTAATATGGAAGTCATCGAGCGTGTCCCTTAAGGCCACCACAGGCGGTGGATTACTGGCTGGCCTAAAGAGGGCCATTACTGGGGCGAGCTTCTTCGTGCTGGAGCTCGAGGGCCCAGGATCCATCGACATAGCCGGCTTTGCGCCAGGCAAGATAGTGGAGATAGACCTCAACGGCAATGGGGTCATGGTTGAGCACAGGTCATTCCTCGCCATGGAGCCTACAGTGAATTATGATGTAAAACTCGTCGGCCTAGGCTTCGGCTGGCTCGGTGGGGAGGGGCTACTCATGGCGAGGCTTCACGGCGTTGGCAAGGTCTTCATACACGCCATTGGGGACGCCGTAATGCTCGAACTAGGCCCTGGGGAGAGCATAGACGTTGAGGCTGGGCATGTACTGGCCTTCGACGAGGGCATGAGGGTTGG
>DAXY01000028.1:4787-5108 GCA_002506645.1 Vulcanisaeta distributa
ATGGGCCTAATGCCCGAGCTGGCGCGGGTCGTTAGATCAGCCTAGCAACTTCCTCAACCTGGAGTTAGTGGATGTGGTACGTGATTGAGCCAGGAATGCGAATAATCTACCCTGGCCATTGGATTAATTTTTAATTAAAATTGCGGGCCAATGAAAATCCTCAATAACAATGATGCCATGGGTTATGTAAATCATCGAGGCCGCTTGGTGGGTTTGATTGCAGGTGGTGCTGTTGTGATGGCCATCCAGTGGTGGGGATGCGCGGCATGCACCTTGCCAAAATTCATTCGCATTAGTTTAGTTACTGAGCACGCAGCCCAT
>DAXY01000050.1:0-1595 GCA_002506645.1 Vulcanisaeta distributa
CTCCAGGGCCGCGAGCATAACCATAGTTGATAACGTGGTCAGGGCGGTGCCAAATATGGTGAGGTTTGCCGAGGAGTTGAGGGGTAGGCGTAGGGATGAGTTGGTGGGCATGGTCATGGGCTTCAACAATGAGGAGAACCTGAGGTCCGTGCTCACGTTCATTAGGGATAGATTAAGTGAGCTAATTAATAAGGGCATCACGCTTGAGTTTCCCAAGTCCTGAGGGCGTCCCTCCATGCTTACCGTAATGCCGCAGTTGCCGAGCATTTAACGGTGCTTAACCCCATGCCTAGGTCTCGGTATATCGAATGACCGCGGTCTCCGTGGGGAACAGTTTGGTCTTGTTTGTTGAGTTATTTTGGAAATGCCTTTATACTGGTGCGGCATTTCGATGCTGTGGTCTCTTGGGAGCTTGTTTTTAGGGCTTCGGTTTTCATAGCCGAGGAGATGGGCGTGGCCCTGCGCAGGTCGGCCTTCTCGCCAAACATACGTGAGAGGATGGATCACAGCTGCGCAATAGTGGATCCTGATGGTAATATCGTGGCCCAGGCCGAGCACATACCAGTGCACCTCGGATCCTTCAGGGTTGGTGTTAAGAACGTACTTAATTGGCTCAGTGAAGAGGGTGTTGAGCTAGGGCCTGGCGATGCGGTACTGCTTAACGACCCTTACATATCTGGTACCCACTTAAATGATGTCATGGTTATGGAGCCGATATACGTCGGTAATAGGCTCGTTGGTTACGTGGTTAATAAGGCCCACCATGTCGACGTCGGCGGTCCCGTGCCCGGCAGTATTAATCCAGGCGCCAGGACGCTTTATGAGGAGGGTCTCGTCATACCGCCGGTTAGGATAATGGTTGGGGGCGAGCTTCAACGTGATGTTCTCAATGTAATACTCAGTAATTTCAAGACGGCTGAGACGGCAATTGGTGATTTAACGGCCCAACTTGCCGCGAATAAGGTCGGCGTTGCCAGGGTTAGGGAGTTGGTCGATAGGTATGGTGTTGATGAGGTACTTAATGCTTGGAGGGAGGGTATTGAGTATGGTAGGAGGTTGGCGCTTATGGAGGTTGGTAAATGGCCAAGGGGGGTTTACGAGGCTGTCGACTACATGGAGCTTGGCGATGAGTTACTGCCCATTAAGGCCTCGGTGGAGGTCAGCGAGGGAGGGGTCAGGGTGGACTTCACGGGCACTCACGGGCAGGTTGAGGCGCCGATAAACGCTGTTTACGGCGTAACATTCTCGGCAGTATCCTTCGTGGTTAGGTCCCTGATTGGGGGCGACATACCAACGAATGAGGGTTTCTACAGCATCATAGGCGTCACCGCACCCGAGGGTACCCTGGTCAATCCAAGGAAGCCTGCGCCAGTGAGTGGCGGTAATGTCGAGACGACCCAGAGGATTGCCGACGTGGTATTCAGGGCATTGGCCAAGGCACTACCCAACAGGGTACCGGCGGCTGGTTCCGGGACTATGATGAATGTGATGATTGGCGGCACACTACCCAACGGCAGTTATTGGGCTTATTACGAGACGGTTGGTGGTGGAACTGGCGGTAGGCCTGGCAAGCCTGGGGTGAGTGGTGTCCATGT
>DAXY01000050.1:1662-1939 GCA_002506645.1 Vulcanisaeta distributa
AGTGGCGGTGATGGGCTTTACAGGGGTGGTGATGGGATAATTAGGTCCTTCAAGGTACTAGCGAGGGCCAGGCTGTCGATAATGGCGGAGAGGTTCAAGACAAGGCCCTGGGGATTATGGGGCGGTGGTGATGGGGCGCCTGGCGAGGTAATTATCAGGAGGGGTGATGGCTCCATGATTAAGTTACCAAGTAAGGCAGTGATAGACCTAGAACCTGGTGATGAGGTTATTATCGAAACGCCTGGCGGTGGGGGTTACGGCTTAAGTAAATGATCGC
>DAXY01000050.1:2058-5011 GCA_002506645.1 Vulcanisaeta distributa
AAGGCCAACCTCCGACCTTGAAGGGCCAGTTATTTTGTTTGTTTTCTTAATTAATAGCCATAGTAACTCAATCATCGATAATGTATAGTAGGTTTGGGTTTATTGATAGGCCGCTGAATCCAAGTGGAGTTCCGCCGATTGAGCGTAGGTACTCACCGGTGGGTTTTGAGAATGAGCTCAATAGGGTTAAGGCCGCCATTAACGCCTTCCTCAGGGGTAGCGACAATATTGCCGTAGTCATTGTCGGGCAGTATGGCTGGGGTAAGAGCGAGCTTCTCGATGCTGTGGAGGCCGTGGCGCAGGGCCTTGGGCTTAAGGTCCTTAGGCTCCCGCTCACCTTCGGCCTCGATGTTAATGTAATCATTAACGCCATGCTTAGGGCACGTAATAGCCCTGGTGAGCCCCTGCTCCTGCTCATTGATGAGGCTGACGAAGTCAGTAGAGCCGTTGAGCTCACGAACGCCCTTAGCCCTGGCGATGCTGGTAGGGTTAGGGACCTAGTCATCAGGCTTGGTTCGTTGATCAGGGCCTTAATTGAGCCCAGGAGCTATAGGGATGTCCTTGGCGTTGATCCTAGGAGGCTTGGCAGGGTCATGATTGTCCTAGCCTTCACACCGCAACTGTACTACAACATCCTCAAGAACATGGTGCCCGACGTATTCGACATAACGAGGGGTAGGGTCTACATGGAGGTTGTGCTCGACGAGAGGATGCCGCTGTGGCTCTACGAGGCAATGCTGATACAGCGCTTTAATGCCTACTCCACGGACGAGAGGCTTGACCTCGTTAGGAAGGGCCTAATTAATGGGCTTCACCCACTGAGGCGTGAGTATCTGGCCACGCTTTACGAGTTGGTGGCAAATACCGAGGGCGGTAAGGCCTCGCCTAGGGCCTTGGTTAAGTTCACGTCTAAGCTCCTGGACGTGGTTGTGGAGGGTGGTAAGGAGCTCAATTATGAGGTATTTGAGGAGTTCTTGAGAAGTGAGGTTGCCAGTGGCGAGTTGAGGGCTTACCTGGACGTAATTAATGAGGGGCCCAACGATGATAAGGGCTCCAGGGTTTTTAAGGCATTACTGCTATCGGGCATTCCCAGGGACATTAATGACCTGAGTTCTGAGCTTGGTTTCGAAGTCACGGCATACGTTAATGCGATGGTTAGGGCAGGGCTTGTTGAGGAGGTTCAAGTGGCTAGGTTTAAGCTCGATAATGACGGCCTAAGCAGGGTCAATAGGGAATTGATTAGGCTCGGCCTTGCGCCAATAGAGGGCGACTTGAGGGACGTGTCGATAAGCTACGGCTCGTACTACACGGCATATGAGGGTGAGCCCGTGATATACGTGATACTCCCAAGCAATGCCGAGACCCCTGCGGCAGTGAGCGTGGTCAGGGCGTACCAAGTATCGCCGAGGCTGCATAGGACCCTTGTGTTCGGTAGGGAGCCTGAGGAGGTTGTTAGGGCTAAGGAGGAGGTTAGTAAGGCCATAGGCATCGTTAATGCGTTCCGCGAGGACTTGGCCATGGAGATTGTTAGGGCGGCACTCGGTTCTCAGGTCACGCTTTACCCATCGTCAGGCGCTTGGCTCGGCATTATTGAGAACCCGCTCGATGTTAGGATCGGCATTATCGTGAGTGCTGACGGTGATTTGAACCAACTCATTAGGTTGTTGAGTAAGGTCATTAATGAGGGTGTGCTAGCAATTAATGGCCAGGAAAGGTTCATAGACTCATTACTGGTTATCATAATGTCGAGGACGTCGCTCACGGGCGACATTGTGAGGAGCGTCGTTGACTCCGTTGGTAGGTTATCGTGGAAGCTCGTCTTAGGCCCCGCTACGGACTTCACGTATTTCTCCATATTCGGCTCTGACCGGATTGATGATCTTAGGTCCATAGTGATTGGCTCGAGGCTTGAGAGACTTGATAAGGTACCGAGGGAGTACTCGGTATTTCTCGAGAAGCTCAATGAGTATAGGGATGAGGTGCTTGCGTTTAGGGATAGGGTTAGGCAGAGGGTCCTTCAATACACAATGGCGATTAGGCGCGGCGCCAAGGAGAGTAAGGACGCGGTCATTAGGCACATAGTCGAGGCCTGGGTCAGGGGGGAGGGCCTTGAGGATCAGCCCGAGGTATTTAGGGATGAGGGCGGTAGGGCCAGGATCAGCCCTGTCGAGGAAAGCTTCGTTAATTACCTCAGGTCGTTGGGTAGGCAGGGCTTCACTGTTAAGGAGCTTGAGTACTTAATAAGGAGGTTATACCCAACGCACCTTTGGAGGGAGTTTAGGGAGGGCGACTTAATAAGGCTGCTCAGTCTCAGGGGCTTGCTCTTACCCATTAATGAGGACCTAACGGAATACGCGCCGTTCACGCCCGAGCTCGTGCCCAAGGCCCTAACCATACTCAGTCAGTACATGGGTAGGCTTAATGAGTCCCTCCATAGGCCATTGACCATAAGTGTTGATGAGTTGAACGTGAGTGTTGAGGTTAAGCCAGGGATTAATGTCCAGGTTGATGAGTGTGAGAGGGCGTTTGCGCTGCTTAAGGCCGTGCCCGAGACATCGAGCGAGTTCCTTAGGAAGTACTCATTATTCATGCTATGCATTGATAGGCTTGAGGATGAGGTTGATCAGAGACTTGGGGAGTTAAATAATGAGTTATCGGCCATATCATCATCAATAAATGATTCAATCAAGAACCTACTGGGTAAATTGAGGAGTGCCAGGAATGGCGTTGGTGAGTACCTGCCGGGGCTATCCAATGAGGTCGAATCTGGAATTAACAACTTAATTGAGAGGGTGAGGTCCTACATATTGAGACTTAGTGGTCTCGAGCTGGAGAGCGTTAGGGAGAGCCTCCCAACAATACTTGAGACCGTGAATTCGGAGGTTAATGGAATGATTGAGCTAATGAATACGCTGAGGAGTATTGAGGATAGGGTTAGGGAGTACATGGAGTT
>DAXY01000050.1:5042-7420 GCA_002506645.1 Vulcanisaeta distributa
GCATTGAGGATTTTGCCAATGACGTACTACCGCTGGTTAGGCATGGCTCATTAAATGCATTGAGCAATTATCTAAGCGAGTTAACGCACGTCATTGAGTTGAGGCGTAAGGAGCTTAGTGATGTTTTGGGTATTGTTAATGCCTTGATTAATAGGTACGTTAAGATAACGGCATGGCTAAGGAAGAGGGGTAGTAATAAATTGGTGAGTAAGCTATTGGGCGGCAATGCGGCTGAGGTACCAAGCCCATCACAAACATTTGACAATGCGAAGTACATAGGCGATGCGATAAGGCGCATTGATGAGGTGATTAATGAAATGAGTAGGGAGCTTGGTATACCCAGGGACCTAGTCATTAAGGTCGCCTCGCTAGGCCCCAATGTGGGCATTGATGAGGAGTCCATAGCTAGGGAGTTGAACATGGACGCCTCAACGGTTAGTAAGTACCTCGACACTATGTGGAGGGCTGGATTGATCGATAGGAAGTACGTGACGTGAGGTGACCATCATGAGGGTGGCTGTACTAGGCCTTGGTAGGAATTGCGTGGGTGGTGAGGTGCTTAGTTGCGGCGATGCTAATGGGTCATCAGTGATCATAGACCTGGACGGTAGTCTCAAGTCCTTAGACGTTAAGGCCCAGCTAATAATTACGGCAAGGCCTGAACCGCTCGTGCCCGTCAGGAGGTACGTCATTGACGAGATTGCCGTGGGTAATTCCGTAATGAGGACCTTGGTTGGGCTTGGGGAGCTTGAGGGTGATGTGGTCATTAGGGGCGTTAGGGGTGAGGCGTTTGGCATTTCGTTGGGTGGTAAGGTTGTCCTCTTCGCTAGACCGCTGCTCATTTACCTAATTCATGACCCAGAGCCGTTAATTAACGAGCTGAAGCTCCTACTCAGTAATGCGTCGCCGGTTGTTAGCGTTGATTATGTCGTTAAGGAGTTGGCATCCCTGATAATATCCGAGAGGCGTAGCAGGAGGGCTTCACGAACAATGGCCTACCTGGAGGAGCTCCTGCAGGGTGGTGACATTAGTAGGTTACCCCCATACATACTCGACCTACTGATTAGTGTGGGGGCCGTACGGGGTAATGAGGTGAATAGGGAATTGATTGAGAGGATAGTGAACGACGTGAAGTCCAGGATATACCCAAGGAGGGATTGAAATGTTTAATGACGTGGTAGTGAACATGCTTGAGCTAATCGAGACCAGGATTACGCAGTTGAGGGATAGGGCCCTGGACCTACTTAATGAGGCAGGCAACTTCCTTAACTACGTAATTGAGGTTGAACCGAGTGAGGGATTTACCAGGTTAATCGCCGTTGACTCGGGGTTCGCGGAAATAACGTACCTCGGCCTTAGGGTCTCGATAATTAACGTGGCCCTGCTGGTGAACGTCGATGGTAAGGGCCACGTCACGAATAGGTTCGAGGCATTACTCGGTGTTTCCAGCGATGATTTAGAGAGGATTGCCCTGGACCTTGAGGCTAAGTATGCATTGGAGTACTCAAGGTCCTTCCCCGTCGATGCTGTGCTATTTGATGGCCCGTTGGTGGGTAGGAATTACGTGGATAAATTCAACGCCCCACTCCTTGCCCATGTCAAGGATGTTAGGGGTAATAGGTATTCACAGGGAATTACAGACAGCGGGTTTAGCGGCTATGTCAATAGGGCATTGCAGGTGATGGAGGAGCCATTGGCCATGCACGTGGTGATGGAGACCTACAGGGCGAGGAGTAAATCAGTTAACACCCTAATAACCAGGCCCTACGTTGTGGGTAGGATTGGCGATAGGGAGGTTTATGGGTTCTACGTTCAGTACCTACCAGCCGCACTGCCAATATACACGGAGTACGTCGGTGATCCATCAATGATTAAGCAAGTGATATCGCGCATGGCGCCATTATCCACAATGCCGAGGCTCGGGTACCCAGCCCCGCTCTACATCGTGGATAGGGTAGCGAGGGTGAATTCCGAGTTTAGGTGGATGGTTAGGTTAATAATGGAGAAGTTAGGTGGTGACGTCCTCAGCGAGTTAAGGGGTATGTACCTGAGGATGGGGCTTAATGAATATGTTAAGGGTAGGTAGTGGTAATGAGGCGGTTGAGGTTGGTCATCCCGGGTTCATCTCATCAAGGCCTTGCGCTCAGCAGCGTCCTAGACCTAATCACCGTAATTACGTAATTCCCCAACATTTTAACTCTTTGCTCCATAATAGACATTAAGCAAATAAAGTGCTGTGAGTCTTCCCTTACCAAATGCTGATTTACATTACACGTGCAATGGATGAGCTTAGGAAGTGCCTAGCCCTCTATGACGAGTTCGAGTGCTCCGTATATCTCGGTAGGGCCTATGGCACATGGATGGTTAGGCTCAATAAT
>DAXY01000050.1:7454-9274 GCA_002506645.1 Vulcanisaeta distributa
CTCCTATACTGCATATTCTGCGTGGGCTCGCAGTGTAATATGGAGCCGTCGGAGCCCGTGGTTAGGTACGTCATTGAGTGCCTCAATAAGCTCAATATTAGGCAGGATGTTAGGAATGCATTGAGTAGCATGCTTAATAAAGCCGTGGAGATAAACTCGGAAATAGCGTGCAGTGGTGAGTGAATATGCTAAGGCAGGTACTTTTCGGAGGGCTTTCCAACAAGTTGTCGCAAGCCACCTACAGGAGTTGGTTCATTTACCAGATGAGGATTTCCCAGGCATTGATCATACTCTCCATGGCCTCCTTNNGTGATAGGTTCGGCGATTCTGGCGCTAAGGTATGCCAGACTGCATGGGGATTTGATGCTGGGCGGCCTAGTGCTTTTCTACATTGGCATAATGTTCAGCCAGCACCCAGGCTTTACCAGGGTTATGCCCAGCCCATTTGCGTCAATACTAATTGGCCTATTGGCCATCCTATGGTTCATAACCCACGCATTGGGCATGTGGTTCAGCTGGGCCGTGGGCGTGGCCCTCTCTGTTTATTACTCGCTATTAATAATCATTACGGGCGGCCTAGGTAGAAAACCCCTCTATTGGCCCAACACGTTCTTCCTGAGCGGCTTAATAAGCCTGGCAATTGCCATGTACATGGGCGGTTTCAGACTATTAGTGTTCCCAGTAGCTTCGATAGTGAGCCTCATGAGGCGTGCAGAGAGTAGGCAAAGGCCTGTCTACGCCATTGATATACCATATGCCGCGCTGCTCCCCGTAATGACGTACTTCCTAGATAACCCGGTGGACCTGGCCGCATTGTCGCTGCTCACGTTGGCCGTAGTGGGCATACCGAGGAGGTTCGGCCAAGCTTTCAGGACGGTCTATGCCAGGGCATACCCAACCGGTTCATCACTGGGTAGGGCATCGCTCATCATCACGGCGATCCTGGCCCTAATCGGCGTACCACTGGGTGATGCGGCCCACATGCTCTTCATAGGCTTCATAGCCGTTATAATGTCCTCACTCTGCATACCAATGCTTAATCCAGGCATCCTCTGGTTCTCGATGAGGCGCTATGGTATTGTGGGCTTTGAAATACCGTCATTGCTCTTCATATCCGCCATACTGAGGGCAATTTATTACATACTTGGTCCCCAACTCCTGGCCCTATCGCTTATCCTCGTCTTCATAGCGTATATTGAGGTTGCGGTATCGTACTTAAGCGGTGAGAGGATTAAGGTCCTCTAACGTAGTTAAGCATCGCATTCGCTATCAACCTAGCCACCCGAATGGGCTCCGGCCTCTTACCCTCCTTGGTGAATTTCCTAATTATTGTCCTAGCGGCCCTATAATCAATGCCAGCCAACCTCACGTAGATCCTGAGCCCACCAGGCAGTAGTACCTCCCTAGGCCTACCCAACTTCTCATAGAGCCTGACCCTAGCATCCGAATCGCTTGGGAATAACTTCCTCAGCGCATTCACGACATCACCCTCAGGCTCCTCAAATACGAGACAAATCACTGGTAGGTTCAATTCACTTGACAATCTCTCCAGGTCAATTATGTTGTACCAGGATATTATGCACCCATCAATCATTAGCAATTGAATATCATTCCTATTAAGCGACCTATATAGGTTTATCACCACGTCCGTGGCGTCCAAACCACCCACGGTAGTCCTGCCCAGGGCCACCCCATCAATGACCCCATCACTCCTCATGACAACGCCAACCAATATCGAGTACCTAAGGTCAAGCCTAAAGCTCTCAGCAATCCCAAGCGCCCTCACACCAGGCTTACTCACAAGCGAATCGAGGCTCATG
>DAXY01000097.1:0-3636 GCA_002506645.1 Vulcanisaeta distributa
GCCAAGGAAGTGGTGCAGTATGATTACGACAGGCGACAAGCCCTTACTCGTGGCCTCGCTCAGGAAGTTTATGAATTCGTGAATGTCCATGTACGATAGGCCGGCAACCGCGGTTGAGTAAATTGCTAGGGCGGCAAGGACGCCCCCGGCGATTATGACGGCCTGAATCGCCCGGCTGATAACCTCCCTAGCCCTCCTGACCTCACCGCTCAGTGGGGCTATTGTGCCGTAGCCCGTGGGTATGGCTATTGCGTAGACCACGGCAACCATGAACGTCGATAATGGTACTGAGGTAATGTAGGCGAGCGGGTTGAAGAAAATCCCATGGGATATTGTCAACAGTACCACGGATATTAATATGAGGGTCACCATCTCGAGCGAGCCCGCGAAGATTGCGTACCTGGCGGAGATCTTAATGCCCAGGTATGCCAATATCGTCATTATTGCCAAGGTCATGGGCAGGCTTACCTGCCAGGGTATTCCCAAAATCCATTGGGCCAGGTATGACGCGCCAATTACGTAGGTAGCGCCGTAAGGTATTGTGTAGAGTAGGTAATTCCACCCAACGAAGAAGCCCGTCGGCTTACCGCCTAGGTACTTAGTGGCGTACCTATAATAACCACCCGTCTCCGTAACCCTCTTACTCAATCTAGCAACCACTAGGCCATTAATGAACACGACCAGGGTACCGATTATTATCACCACAGGCCCTGCCAACCCAGCTATGGCCAGCGTCGCTGATGCATACGTTAAGTCGCTGAGGAATGGTGATTGGCCACCTAGGCTTGCGAAGAACACGTCCCAAAACCCAAGCACCCTCCTTAGGCCCACCTCACCTACGCTACCGCGTAGGTTATTGCCCACGTGATTGTTCATATTTATGACTTTATATTACCACGGAGGCATTGCCCTTAAAAAACTAACTATCTTTTACTGAGATATTCGTTTAGTGGGGTTGTGAGGAACCCGCCACTTATCATTACTTTTGAAAAATTTCTTAAAGTAATAAAATTAGATTAATAGGCAAAGCTCCGTCAATAACCTCCTCAGTACTGATTGAGAATCGCCAGGCCCCCTAACTGAGTGATGAATAGCATTGCCGCAATTAATTGCGCTACCCCTGGCGGTTATTACGTGGATTTCACCACCCAACCTGCAGGGGTTAGGCACTAACCTCCTGAAGTAATTCATGTAGGTCCTCGTTAACCTAATAATTACGTAATCCCACCTGCCGCCAATTAATTTCCCAAGGTCAGGATTACCATAGGCAGTCCACCTGCGAAGTACGGAGTCATCAGCATTTCCCAGGTAGGCATCGTATGGTATCACTAACCTATCACCACTCACCACGCCGTACCTGGCCGATAGGATGAACACGTCAATGCAATCCCTAAAGCGCCTGAGCACCCTAAATTCAGGCCCGTCATACATTTCAAGGGCGGGTCTCATTAAGTCACTCAATGCCTTCCTGTACTCATCCTCATTCTCGAGGTCAAAGCCAGGCACCTTACCGAGCCTCCTCCTCACCTCCCCCATGTTCACTGACTTCCTCCTACTGCAATTAATTATGACGAGTACCCTACCCATTAAGTCGTCCTCGCGGACACGTACTTAAACAATAACCCCCTCCTATCAAGCATCCTATAGCCAGCGCCAAGCTTGAGCAGGTTAATGACTGTGCGCGGGTCCCTGACTAGGGAACTACCGACGACGTCGATACCCAGGCCATGAAGCACTGGAGGATAGGCGGCCGCCGATGGCCCACTCAATATCGTGACTGCGCCACCACCCCTAAGCGCCAGTAATTGGTCAATGGTATTATTCACCATTGCCGAACCCGTTATCACGAGGAGGTTGCACCTGGGTATTATGAGCGGTGCGACGACGTCCGGGTAACTATCACGTCTTAGGTCGGCCCTTCTCTCCAACTGATACACTGTGCAGCTACCCCTTAAGGCCTCGGCAACCGGCGTGATACTACCCACGAGGCAGGCCACGCAGTTGGGTCTCACGTAATTAAGTGCCTCGCTCTTCAAATCGCCTTGCCTCAGCCTAAGCCCCTCACGAACCACCAGGTAATGAGACACGGCATTAACCAGGGCTATACCCAACGCCCTCGTCAGCGAGTCCAGGCTAGTGACAAGCTCGGGGAGCTCCTCAACCCTCGGCTCAACACCGACCTCGCCGGCCCTAAGATCCTCAGTTGGGGTGTAGGCTATGCCGAGGAACTCACCGAGCCTTGTGCCTATGAGTACGTAGGTATAATTCAGGCAACTACATTGATCGAGGACTTCGACATCGTCATTACCGAGGATCTTAAGCACCTCCTCAGCCACGCGCCTACTGAAGGTCTGCATGCTCACTTCCCAATCAACTCCTTAAACCTGAGGGCATCATCGAGCATGTGAACGTTATTGAACATGACGTATACCGTGGACTCCCCAATGCTATCAATCAATTCCTTAAGCCTCCCTAAGTCATCGTTTGAGTATTTATATGAGTAATTGACCTCGCCCTTACCAATCCCATGAAGCCTGAAGTAGGCCGTGCCGCGGTGAATCAGGGCTTCCCGCCTGAATGGGTCAACTATGTGGACCACCCCAGNNCTCCTCGAAGATCCTCCTCAACAAATCGATATTGCCGTAGCTAACTCCCCTGGGCTCCCAACCAGCCCTATCGCCAATGCCTATGGTTCGGAAGAACTCAATAACCTCCCTGGCGGACTCCTCGGTGATTTCCATGGACGGTGGCGTCTGGAACACGTAGAAGGCCGGGTTAAGCGGTTTAGTCACCCTAAGGAACTCGTCCCACAACTCCAAATTCTCCCTAGTGGGCCTCAGCAGGCCGTAATTGCTTAGGTTACCCGTGAGCCTAGTCCTCCTCATCCTACGCCACGTCGGCGAATCGCTGGTGTGTGTCAACCCCTGAAAAACCTTAACGGTGAACTGAAAATCACTGGGCGCCTCACTCCTCAAGCTACTCATCCTATCCTGGGTGGGCATGTCATAAAACGTCTCCTGCAATTCCACGACATTAAATAGCGAGTAATACCTAGACCTTGAAGTTGGGAATCCGCAAGTCCCCACGAGGATAGTCTTCATTAATTAGCGCCCTTTATGGGCCATATTATGCTTTACCCTCTCGCTTTAACGCATGGATTGGTATCAACATGGGACTTAATAAATTTAACACGGTACCGTGGAAATGCGTTTTGAGTATAAATTATGGGCATTTATTGGTGCCGTATATCACGTTGTACGTACCGCCGTAGGGGTAATTAATTGATAATTGCTTAACTGTCCAGGGCGTGCCTGGCTGGTACTCAAGGACGAAATACACGATGCTGCTGAAGGTGTTTTCATAGGAGCCGTAGCACACGACACCCCTCTCCCAATAAACTGGCGAGACTGCGGTATTGAGTTTACCGGCCCCCTGGACCAATGACCACACCCCACTGTCTACCTCAAAACCTACTGGGTACCAAGCCCCAGCGCTCGTAGGTTGTGGTAGGCAGGTCCATTGGTTGAGGAATGCGAACCACCAAACAATGTTATTGAGGGCCGCCGTGGGCGTGTACTGAGAATCCGTTATGAAATTCCTATCGGTCGTGCCTGTATTAGGCGCTGTTGATTGGAA
>DAXY01000097.1:3705-4640 GCA_002506645.1 Vulcanisaeta distributa
ATACCCCATGTACGAGTTAATGCCATTTAACACGCCGTAATAGTCATTCCACGCCGTAGTCATGTTGATGCCGGCCCTATAATAGGCGAAGGAACCGCCGCCGAAGTTGGGTTGGTAATCCATGAATCCGAGGAATGAAACAGGGATTTCAGGCGTGATTCCCGTGGTCATGGAATTGACGACTATGACGCAATAATCGAATTGATAATAAGACTGTAATCCGTCGTAATATGCCTCCACCGCCTGAGGTCCTGTGCCGAAGAACCAACCATACTGCCCATTAAGTTGTCCACCGTAATTAGACTGTATATATGAACATGGGTCCTGGTTAATGAGTGAGTTAGGATTAACATTGGCAATGCCAATACTGGTGATTCTACGCGTCACGTCATACCACGTCCTTATTACTGGCCATAGCCGCTTTGCCTGGTCAATAGGTATCACGCTAATTATTAAGCCGGCGCCGCCAAAGCCGACTATGTATGACGACCCATTAATGGGGAAGACCGGGAAGCCTATGACCCTGCTGTGGTAATGATTGCCCCAGGCCACGGCTATCACCTCCTCGAGCATTAGGGTCTCGTTTAAATCTTTGTTAATGATTATAACCAGGTCATCCTTACCCATTGGGCTCTCCAGAGCCTTTGCCAGCTCATTGTAGTTCATGTGCAGGGTCTTATTTACGTAGCTCCAGTCAATGATTATGATAGAGCCGTTGGGTGTTGAGGATAGCCTGTCAGGGCTAATGAGACCTATGGCACTTGGTGGAAATCCTAATCCCGTTAAGTTCTTGGTTAGTGATTGGGGACCTACCACGAATACACTCACGCCAGTGGGTAGTGAGAAATAGGTTGATTGATACCCATTGTACTTCACGTACCCATGCGTGGGCATGTACTGGCTCACGAAGGCGATGGCGATAGCCACCAGTAGTG
>DAXY01000094.1:0-1003 GCA_002506645.1 Vulcanisaeta distributa
GGAGGATGTGGCCGCGCCGGAGGAGGGGCTCTTCACAGGGCCGTGGGTCACGCGGCTCTCGAGCCCTCCCTCAATCACTTGGTGGGTCTTGGATTAATTAACCTTACTATGTCCTGGAAATCCTTAATAAATCAATACGTGTGGGGACTATTAATGATCGTGCTTATTACCGGCGTTAGCTCATCGCCAGGCTATAAAACGGCCATTAGCCTGGCCAGTAAGTATGAGGTTGTTGGTACGTATAATGAGCACCAGGTCAATATACCCGGCGCCACCACAATCAAGGCCGACCTAACCAGGGACTCCACTAGGTTAATTAGTGATTATAGGCCCGACGTGGTCATACACATGGCCGCCATCGGCAATGTAGACCAGTGCGAGGAGCAATTGGAGCTTTGCTACCGAGTAAACGTGTTGGCAAGTAGGGAGTTGCTCACGGCAGCCCATAGGATTGGCTCGGCAATTTACTACCTATCCACGGATTACGTATTCGACGGTGAGAGGGGCATGTACACGGAGGATGATGTCCCAAGGCCCATTAACTACTACGGCCTAACGAAACTACTCGCTGAGGAGATTACGAGGGCCCTTGGGGGCTCAATCGTTAGGGTTGCCTGGATCTACGGCACTGGGCCTGGAAGGCCCAACTTCGGCAGGACAGTGGTCGAGAAGCTCATGAGGGGTGAGGCCGTGACCGCAATCACCGATCAGTGGTCATCACCAACGCTGAACACGATAATTGGTGAGGCCTTCACGAAGTTGCTTAGCATGGGGTTTACGGGAATTATTCACGTGGTTGGTCCGAGGCTTAGTAGGTATGAGTTTGCGAGGGCGATAGCCAGGTACTTCGGCTTCAATGAGGAATTGATAAAACCAGTAAGGCTAGGCGATGTAAATTACAGGGCCCGTAGGCCAAGGGACAGCAGCCTAAGCAATAGGCGGGCGGTGGAATTACTGGGAATACCACTTAATGACATTAATTACGCATTATCAATCTTCAAGA
>DAXY01000094.1:1105-1273 GCA_002506645.1 Vulcanisaeta distributa
TCAAATCCCGGCCCCGGCACCAAGGCATTGATTACCCATTGGTGTGGGTTAGCCGCATGGAGGATTTTTCGTGGGGAATCGGCTAGGCCTCATGACAAATAAGGCAGGGCCTGGGCTTATGTTGCCGGTTTAATTACTAGCTTGGGTATTGCCTACGTGGTTATGCCC
>DAXY01000094.1:1309-7159 GCA_002506645.1 Vulcanisaeta distributa
TTTTTCGAGCGATTCATTCCTCAACTACGGTATTCCTCAAGACGCCAATACCCTCCACCTCAGCCTCGACAACATCACCACCTTTCAAAAACTTACCCTTTGGAAAGCCGACGCCGGATGGGGTTCCCGTACTTATGTAATCCCCGGGCTTAAGCGTTATGCCCTGCGACGCCCAATGAATTAGTTCCGGTACCTTAAATATTAAGTTCTTGGTATTGTCATCCTGCTCCACAGCACCATTAACCCTAAGCGTAAGTCTTAGGTTGTGCGGGTCCTGAACCTCATCCCTAGTTACTATGTACGGGCCCACGGGCGTTGACGAATCCATGCTCTTACCAAAAACCCAATCCATGCCGTAGGCGTTCCTACTTGGGAATTGCCAGTCACGCATTGATATGTCGTTAAGTATTAGGTAGCCGAACACGTAATCAAGGGCCCTATTTACGTCGATGTACTTTCCCCTCCTACCAATTATTATTGCCAACTCGACCTCCCAATCAACCTGTTTCGAAATCCTTGGTTTGAGTATTGGTTGGTTATGGCCGATGAGCGCGTTGGGTAGTTTGGGAAAGAAGTATGGCCTATCGAGGGGCTTTACCTGGCTCTCCTCACCGTGAGCCCTGTAATTAACGGCCACGCACAGCACCTTCTCAGGGTCTGGCACTGGCGGTAGCCAGGTTATTGTGTTTGGGTCCCGGAAGACCGATTGGTACCCGCCCCTGAGCGCCTTGCTAATTAAGTCCCTGACCAGGGCTAGGGCTGGCTCGCCATTGCTTATGAGGGATTTCATGTCGTAGAGGAAGTTCGGCGCCTCCGTCGCGTCGTAAATGGCCATGTAGGCGCTTGGTAGGTCTAGGACTCCCCTGTCCGTGTATGCGCCGACCTTGGTTACACCATTCCAGGTGAAGGAGAGGAGTTTCACAGGTGAGGTGGTTAATCGCAATTTAAATACCACACTACTAACTTGTTTACTGCTCTCTCCAACCACCCTTTAATAGGTACTCCTCAATCGCGGCTGCGGCGTCGATGCCGTTCTTCAACGCCTTACCGATTAGGCTTGGTCCAGTGGCAACGTCGCCGGCCGCGAATACCCCCTTCCTGGTTGTCCTGTGCTTTTGGTCAATGTCGATTGTGCCGCGTGGGGTTAGCCTAATGCCGCAGCACCCATCCTTGAATGGCGGTGTTGGTATTTCGCCGACGGCCGCTATTACGTTGTCCATGTCCATGACGTACTCACTGCCTGGTATTGGCTCTGGCGCCGGCCTACCGCTCCTGTCGGGCTTCCCAAGCTTCATCTTGATCAGCTTAACGGCCTCCACGTGGTCCTTACCCAGTATTTCCTTTATACCCACGAGCTCCACGAACTTTATGCCCCTCTTTATCAATCCCTGAATCTCCATCCTACCCGCGGGCGCCTCATTGATTGTCCTCCTATAAAGCACGTAAACCTCCCTAGCCCCCTGCCTCTGGGCCTCTATGGCTGCGTCGACCGCCGTTAAGCCCGCACCAACGACCGCAACCTTATCGCCTATTGGGTAGACAACGGACTTCGGTAAATAGCCCAACTCACTTGTGTAGATCCTGTAAAGGTAGTCGAGGGCTAGGTAAACGCCCCTTAAATTCTCGCCAGGTACTTCGAGGGCCCTCGATTTCCAAGTGCCTGTGGCTATTAATACGGCATTGTAACTATTGATTAAGTCCTCCAGGCGGACCCTATTCTCTACGAAATCGTCACCATCAGCGTGCTCCTCCTCATCCGCAACAACCTTAGTCTTCAGTATGAAGTTCACGCCCAATTCAATTAATTCCTTGACGCCAGCCCTAACATTCTTCTTGGGGACCCTGTACTCGGGTATTCCAAATATCATTAACCCACCTGGCTCGGGCAACTTATCATAGACATCGACCTGGAAGCCCCTGCAAATTAAGTAGCCTGCGGCGCCAAGTCCAGCTGGCCCAGCACCAATGATTGCAACCCTCTCACTACGCCTCTCAATCTTCTGCCCTGGAGAACACTTAAGTGCGAACTTCACGTGTGGATTAGGGGAGTCCTTTATATAAGCCTTTCCTAATGCTTAGTTCAAGCGTAATTTTACGACAGATCAATTCTAAATAATTAATGATTATAAAGATATTTAGTTAAAGATCATAAATATTACTCTGAGTATGGTTGTTAACATAAGATAACCTATAAGTACATGGGTAGTAATAATGCATATATAGGTGTATATTAATTATAGGGTGATTTAATTATCGGTCCTTAAATAAATGACTGGGCTGTTCTTGGGGACGTGTAGTAGCCTAATCATCGGCCCGCACTTCGCCCTAAATAGGAATAATACCCTTAACCTCAGCCCGCTTTCTAGGTAGGCTTCGAAGTTGCCGACTCCCTTAGAAATTATTAATTCATGCCTACTTAGGCTGTTCCATAAGCCCCTGTTGTAGAATACTGGGTATCTATTGCCCGTGGACACAACCTCAATGCCGTTACCCAATACCTTGCTCACGTGGTCCGCGGTTACGTCAACCTCATAGGGCAGTCCCCTGGCGTAAACCACTACCTTAATGCCCATGTCCACCAACTTCCTAATTAGTAATGCATCGATTTGGAACTCCCCCGAATTATCAACGATATAGCCCACGTCCTTGACGCTGCCCAGCAACTTCGATACCTCATCCCTCGATGTATTGAGCCAAACCGCGTCCTCCAGGAGTTTGCCTATGAAGTCGTTTATGTCGAATTGATAATCCCTCATTGGAACATCCACGGAGTTCGCGGCTGCGGCTATCTCGAGGTACCTGGTTATGTCGTTACCGGCATCGCTAATTATCCTGCCTATGATCAACGACGCCGCCTCCTCGAGCTCCCTCTTCTCATTGGCGTGTGGGTCGTCATTGTTTAGCATCTTTGTTACTAATTCGAAGGACTCTATGAACAGAGGCGTCCTACCCCTTGGTATTAGGTTTGATATGTGCATTACAATTCGTGTGTAGGCATTAACATCATCAATGCCCAGTCTCTTTAACTCCTGGGTCCTGGACTCGAGGGCGCATAGTATGCATTCCGGGGTCTCTATATATAGCATTGGGGCTCAGTAATTAGTGGCTTATTAAGTAATTTGCCCAGTAATTACTCTATATCTCCGTTTAGGCGTTGGGCTGGCAAGCATGGCTATAGTTTTTAATTCGGCCAAACTGTTACTGGCCGGGCATGGGCATTGAGGAGATGATTAGGGAGTTACGTGAGGATAGGGTCCACGGCGCCTCCTGGTACTTCCTAAGGGGCATTAGCATTATTGAGTTGGCGGTTAAGGAGGGCCTCGGCACAGACGTCATTAAGGCATTACTTAATGAGTTGAGGAGCGTTAGGCCCGGCATGGCGCCGCTTATTAACCTGGCGGATATCGTGAATGAGGCCCTGGATAGTAATTTAGACCTTAACAGCGTCATTGCGCGGTTGAGGGATTGGTATGAAAACGCCTCTAATCGATTAATATCGCAGCTGGATAAGTACCCAGTCATGTGTGGGTCGAGGGCCATGACCATCAGCTACAGTTCAGCGGTTAAGGTGGCCCTGTCCCGATGGGGTAAATGCCTAGATAGGCTTTACATCATGGAGTCTAGGCCAGGTAGTGAGGTTGTTCAGGCAATTAAGGATTACTCAAGCCACGTCAGCAACGTCGTCCCAATACCTGACTCGGCAATTGCGTATTTCATGGGGGATGTCAATTACGTGATTTCAGGGGCTGATGGGCTGTATAGTGATGGTTACTTCCTCAATAAGGTTGGTACCGAGACCCTATTTATTGTTGCCCGTAGATTTGACGTAAGTACCATAGTCATTGCTGAGTCGTATAAGGCAGTCGTGGGCGGTATCGATGAGGTCTATACGGTGGATTTCGGCATTAACGGGTTGGGCGTGAGGGTACCATTATTTGATAAGGTGCCCCTTGACCTGGTCGATAATTTAATAACCGACGTCAACATTATTAAAAGGCCAAAGCCCGAGAATATCGAGGACTTAAGGCAGCTCCTCATAGGCGGCATCCTAAACATGGGTGGTTAGGGATGAGGGTTTTTCAATGCCTACGGTGTGATGGGTGCTGTTACTTCGATAATGAGGAGAGGGGGCCAATACTATTCGAGGATGAACTCATTAGGATAAGGACGTTGGCTAGGGCAAGGGGCTTCGACATTAGGTACCGTGAGTTGAGCATTAATGGTGTGAGGGTCTACAGGTGGTTAATAAGGGGCTACTGCCCATTCTATGATAGGGAGAATAGGCTATGCACAATACACCCAATGAAACCCCTCGCCTGTAGGATGTACCCACTGCTTTATAACCCAAACACCGGCGAGGTATTAATATCGAAGGAGTGCAAGTGGGTTAGTGATAGCCTAGGTCTTGGTGAGGGTGTGGGCCTTGATAACTTCCCTGAGGAGGTCAAGGCCCTTGAGGAGGCGCTGGCGCGGTTATATAAGGTCAGGGTTAGGTTACGTAAATAAGTAAATCTTATAATTTTGGAATTCTCAAGGCGCCAAATGGATGAACTACCGGCAATTGAAGGTGGGAAACCAACCCGATCCACACCCCTTCGATTTAGGCCTTGGATAACGGATGAGGATATTAACCTGGTCGTTGATGTGCTCAGGTCGGGCCAGCTATCGGCCATTGGCGGTAGGTGGAATACGGCGCTGGAGCAGGAGTTAAGCAGGTACCTTGGCGTTAAGTACGCGATAACGGTGTCCAGCGGCACGGCAGCGCTGCACACGGCGCTTAAGGCTATCGGCGTTGGGCCTGGTGATGAGGTGGTGACGACGCCATTCACGTTCGCCGCCTCCGCAACGACAATACTTCACTCAAACGCAATACCGGTGTTTGCGGATATTGATAGGGAGACCCTGAACATAGACCCCGCATCCATCGAGGATGTTATTACCGATAGGACTAAGGCAATAGTCGTTGTTCACCTCGCTGGTTATCCCGCCGAGATGGATGAGATAATGAAGATAGCTGGTGAGAGGGGTCTATACGTTATTGAGGATGCTGCCCAGGCGCTAGGAGCAATCTATAGGGGTAGGATGGTTGGGTCAATAGGGCATGTTGCCGCACTTAGTTTCTACCCCACAAAAACAATAACCACGGGTGAGGGCGGCGCGGTGGTTACGAGTGATGAGGAGATCGCGGGCAGGGCTAGGCTATTGAGGAGCCATGGTGAAACGGGCAAATACTACTATGAGTTGTTGGGTTATAACTATAGAATGACCGAGTTCCAGGCAGCGCTTGGCTATTCACAATTGAGGAGGATTGAGGAAATCATTAGGCGTAAGGAGGCATTTGCGAGGGTTCTCATGGAGGAATTACAGGATGTCGAGAACGACCTCATTCAATTCCCAAGGCCAAGGCAGTACATTAGGCACGCATGGCACTTATTCCAAATACTACTCAACCTAGAGAGGTTAAGGGTCGGTAGGGACAAGGTTGTGGAGGCATTGAGGGCCGAGGGCATTGAGGCGACCACCGTGGCATACCCAATACCACTCCATAGAGAGCCAATAATAATAAACTCAATGGGCCATGGCAGGGGCTGCCCATGGACATGCCCATATTATGGGAGGAAGGTCACGTACAAGCCACTACCCAATGCGGAGTGGGCCGCTGAGAGGATAGTTACAATATTAATCGGGCCATTATACACTACGGAGGACGCCCTCGACACGGCAAGGGCCATAAAGAAGGTCCTCAACTATTATAGGAGGTAGGGTAGTGGAAAGAAAAATGAGACAATTTATTTTTAATTTTTAACGTAACCCAAATTCAGTGATTTAGGTTATTATGTTTCCTTGTTC
>DAXY01000094.1:7281-8673 GCA_002506645.1 Vulcanisaeta distributa
GAGACCATACAGGTCAATAGGTTCATTAATTTGGGGATATTTAAAAACATCGCTTGGGAATGCAACGGACGAATATATCGGTCTCAATACGCTAAATCTAACATGATTTCTTTACTAAGATCAAATTTTATGATAATTATGACAAGCAGGGATTAAACAACATCAAGGTTGAGGGTATATTAATAATACGTGAGTTAATACGGTAATTCATTTATATGATTAATTATTTATATGTATTTATTTAAATAATTCCGCGTTTCTTGGCCTCATTAATTATTTCATCACCGTCTAGGAGTACTGTGCCTAATTCACTCGCTACCTTACTAACGGCATCCTTGCTTAACGCTCCACCATCATCACTAAGCACCTCGACAATGACGAGAGCTGGCGGTATACCAGCCATTTTCGAAAGCACTAGGGATAACTCGGTATGCCCAAACCTACGCCCAACCCTACCCAGCAGTATTGGTACGTGGCCAGGTGCGTAGAACTCCTCATAGAATGCCCTACGGGCCTCCATTACCTGCCCCTCACTGACCATTTTAACGATGCTCGCGAGCCTCGTGATCGTTAATGCCCTGTCCCTATCCCTAATGCCTGTCACGGTCTTCACGTGGTTTACGTATATCGAGAAGGCCGGGTCATCTCCATAGCCGGGCCTCTTTATTAATCCATTAAGGCCTAGTTTACGTAATGCATTGCTCATGAAGTCGAGGCCCAATTGCCTACCCACCGAGTCCTCAGTCACGAAGCATATTAAGCCGCCGGCATTCTTCCTCATCCAGGTTATTACCGATGGGGTTACGTAGTCGGCCCTTATCACGGCATCAACCTCATCCTCCCTACTGTCCGAATCATGGATGAATATTATCCTACCCTGCCTAAGCAGTTCTAATGCCCTCTCGATCATACTGTCTCATAAACCTGGGGTTTAAATTAATAAATCTAACTTTAAATCCGGGTTTATGAGGCTTAATGCATTAATAGGGCTTCCCAAGCCCTTAATCAATGGTTAGGGCATTAATACTGGCCGGCGGCTTTGGTAAGAGACTTCAGCCACTGACGCTGGATAGGCCGAAGCCATTAATTGAAGTTGGTGGTAAGCCAATACTGCAGTGGCAGATTGAGTGGCTTAGTAGGCAGGATGTTAGGGACATAGTCCTCGCCGTTGGTTACTTGAGGACTAAGGTCTTCGAGGTCATGGGTGATGGGTCGAGGTTTGGCGTTAGGCTATTCTACAGCGTTGAGGAGGAGCCGCTTGGCACGGGTGGCGCCATTAAGAATGCCATGAAGTTCCTCGAGGATGAGGTATTCATAGTGCTTAATGGCGATATAATAACGAACCTATCAATTAAACCCTTAATAGAGCAGTTGGGCGGTGGTGTGGTCTCA
>DAXY01000094.1:8773-12099 GCA_002506645.1 Vulcanisaeta distributa
GGACATCTTCAAGTACCTGCCAGATAAGGGCGATATTGAGGTCACGGCATTCCCAAGGCTGGCCCGTGAGAGGAGGATTAAGGGCGTTGTTTACAGGGATGTTTATTGGAAGTCCCTCGACACGGTTAAGGATGTTGAGGAGGTCGAGAAGGTCATAGCCGAGGTCTACTCCTAGACCGCCGGCGTCTTAAGCGCCTTCAATACCTTAACCTCCCTAATCACCGTGTATGGGTATTGGCCATTCTCATCCTTCTCATACTTCTTAACCATGTCCCATACGGTCAATAACCCAACGCCAACTGCGAACACGGCCTCCATCGCGGAGCCCGTGTTGGATACATTACGCGTATCCACGGTCACCTCAACCCCATCCTCAACGACCTTAACATCGGCATTAACGTACGTTATGTAGTTTAGGTGCACGAGGGGTAGCACCTCCCAGGTCTTCTTGGTGGCCATTATGGAGGCCGCCTTGGCCACTGTTATTACATCGCCCTTCTCCACCTTGCCCCTCCTAATGAGCTCTATGGTCCCCTCCCTAAGCTTAATGAAGCCCCTTGCAGATGCCTCTCCATAGTACGTGGGCTCTGTCGTGACATCGAACATCGTGACCACGGGTCCACCGCCCGCGTTATCCTCGAAATCCTCCAGAGATAGGCCTGGCCCATCCTCCGACTTGACCTTACTGACAACTCGTATATCGAACATGCCATCAACGCGGCTGGAGCCGCAGGACTGTACTTGCTTACCCATGAAGTTTGTGACCCACTCAGGAGTGCAGGTCCTGCTGCAGCCCTTAATAACGTTCCAAGCCGCAAGCAGGCCCGTGAAGAGCCCGAACAATGCATCCATCTCAACGCCCGTCTGGGCCCTTGTCCTGGCGAGTACGGCCATCCTAATCCCACCCTCCTCATAACGCACCCTGGCCTCGATGTAGGTTATCGGTACTGGATGGAGGAGCGGTATGTACTTCCAGGCGGTTTTCGTGGCGTTGATAGCCGTGACCTTGGCTACGGCCGCGGCATTGCCGAGACCACTAACCCCAACCTTCATTAACTCGCTCATCGTATCCTCATCAACCCTCAGGAAGCCGGTTGCAATGGCCTCCCTGTACACGGGCTCCTTGGTCGTGATGTCAATCATCCTAACAGACATGGTTAGAGCTTTACCTCATTACGCCTATTTAAGTTACCCTCCTCAATGCATTGGTTATTAACCCATAAACATCATCAACGATTACCTCCAAATCCCTATCAGCATTAACGACTGGGTAATTACTAAGCGAGGCCCTCTCCAGGAGTACTTCCCTAACCCTGCTGAGGAACCCCACATCGACCTCAAAGACCTCAAGCTCACGCCTACTCCTCAACCTATTAATCACAGTATTGACTGGTGCGTCGAGTATTATCGTCAGGTCCGGCTTGGGGACGAACCTATGAAGCTCCATTAGCCAATCCAGGGGTAGGCCCATGGCGCCTTGGTAGGCAAGCGTTGATTCCATGTAACGCTCTGTGATGACTACGTAGCCCCTATCCAACATGGGCTTCACCTCGCCGTAGTAATGCTGAACCCTATCGGCCACGAAGAGTAGGGCGAATATTGATGGGTGGGCCACGTTAGAGCCTGGCTTGAGTAACCAATCCCTTATTAACTTGCCAATGGGTGATTGACTAGGCTCCGCCGTCACATGCACCCTATAGCCATTACCCTCCAACCTACTCCTAAGCATGGTTATTACCGTGGACTTCCCAACACCATCAATCCCCTCAATCGCTATGAACATTATGCCAAACCCAGGTTGTGAGAATCATTTAAATAATTCATCCTAGGGACAAAACCAATGAGGAGGAACCTACTAATAATAGGCGGGGCACTCCTGGTGCTTGGGATAGCCATATTCTTCATAGGCATATACCTAAGCTCGGGCATTACGAGTAGAGTAACATCGCTAGTCACTGGCGCGCGTAGGGAGGTCGTGGTTTCGCCGAGGTCCTCAATAATGATAAATATAACTAAGGCCGGCGTTGCCGTAATGATCATCTACAACGACACACTAGGAAAACCACTGCAGGTGGTTATATCGACGCCTGGAGTATTAGAGGTTAAAGGTGTTGATGGCCAATACGTGGTTGCCTATATGCCGAAGACTATCCCCGCCACACTATCGTTAGTCAATAACTACAGTGAGGATGTCACGGTTTACTACGCGTATGGCCGCATTAGTATTGGCAGGGCAGCGCCCCTGGCCTTATCAGTACTCATCAGCATGGGCCTGGCCATAGTCGGCATAATACTACTGACCCTGGGCGCCGTGTTGAGGGGTGGGTGATTTGGTCGAGGGAAATCTTTATTAATAACTGTTAATATTACGTGGTAATGAAGTCGAGCATTAACGTAGCAATAGCAGGCGTGGGCAACACAGCATCAGCCTTCATTCAGGGTCTCAAGTACTGCGAGGTCGAGCCAGAGCCCGTGGGGCTTGCCTTCCCACGCATAGGCCCCTACGAACCGAGGGATATAAGGGTTGTCGCCGCCTTCGATGTTGACTCACGTAAGGTTGGTAAAGACCTTGGCGAGGCAATATTTACTGAGCCAAACAACGCGCTTAAGGTTATTGACGTTGGTAAGTTGGGCGTCATGGTCAGGGCGGGTCCCCTACTTGATGGCGTTGCTGAGCAGTTAAGGAATACCTTCATACCGATTATCGAGGGCTCCGTCGAGGATGTGGTTAGGGAATTGGAGAGTACGAACGCCCACGTCCTCATTAACTACCTACCCACAGGGGCCCAAAGGGCTAGTGAGGCATATGCAGAGGCGGCGCTTAGGAGTGGGACTGCCTTCGTGAATGCCATGCCCTCGGTAATAGCGACTTCCAGCGAGTGGCAGGAGAGGTTCGAGAGGGCTAAGTTACCGCTTGCCGGGGATGATGTTCAGAACCAGCTTGGGGCCACGGTACTGCATAAAACGATCATTAGGCTATTGGCCCTGAGGGGCGTCAAGATAGAGGGTACGTACCAACTAAACGTTGGCGGCACGCCAGACTTTCTAAACCTAATGTATAGGAAGGGGCAGAAGGAGAGGACTAAGACAGAGGCCGTGAGGAGGATGGCTGGGGGTGAGGATTTCGACGCGTACATATCGCCGGTAGCCTATATCAAGTTCCTCGGCAGTAGGAAGATAGCCCACATGCTTATTGAGGCCAGGGGATTCGCAAACGTGCCAATAAGGATAAGGGTCGACCTAGAGGTTTACGACCCATTCAACAACGCCGGCGTGATGATTGACATAGTCAGGACGGTGAAGCTGGCAATGGATAGGGAGGTAGG
>DAXY01000094.1:12159-13709 GCA_002506645.1 Vulcanisaeta distributa
GTGGAATTCATTGAGGGTAAGAGAAGTAGGTAAGTGCTTGAAAATAGTTACATCATTAATGCGTAGAATGGTATGTGGACGTCCTTGAGTGGTCCCTTAACGACCATGCCGACCTTCGGCTGTATCTCGACCTCCAGTATTGTTGGTTGTACTGCCTGCCACCTCATCTTCCTAATGAATAGGTACCTCTTGAAGTCCCCCTCCGTGGTCTGGGCCAGTCCCATGACGAACACGCCGGCCGCTAGGAATTCCTCAACCCCGTACCTAGATATTACCCTGGCCCCCGTGGGTATTTCCGTGGTTATTATTGTCGTAACCCCAACCTCCCTCTCAATACCCATGACCAGTGCCCTAATGTACTCCCTAAGCACTTGCACGTCCTTCTCAAGCGTGACTAATGGGGCTATTGGATCTATGACCAGCCTCTGGGCCTCCAGGGACTTTGCGTAATCGGCTATTGTGTAGACCAGGGACTTGGCAATGGTTATTGGGTCCTTCTCCCTAATCTTCTCGATAATGTCCATCTCGGGTATGAGAACCTCCAGGTAGCCCTGCTCCCTAAGCGCCTCGAGATCCCAGCCGAACCTCCTAACGCCATTCATTAATTGGTCATAGGTCTCATCGACCGATACGTAAATGCCGGGCTCGCCGTACTTGTAAATACCGTTTATCAGGAATGATAGTGATAATAGGGTCTTTCCCGTGCCCGTCTCACCACTGATTAGGTACGTCCTACCCCTAATCAACCCACCCCCAAGCACCTCATCAAGCCCCGGAATTCCGGTGGGCACTAAATCGTAGTACAACGACATTGAGCCATTAGCATAGCCGGTTAAATATAAAGATTGCGGACATCATTACTTTTTAAGGAAATAAAGTCAAGGTAGTTACTTACCCAGCTCTATCACGTACTTACTGAATAATTGCTTGAACTTCTCCGTCGTTATCACGGGCCTACCGCCGACCTCAATGGGCTCCCTGGCCGGCGGCACCTTTAGGTAATTAGGCAGCCTCTGCGCGTACCTCTCCTCGAAGGTTGGCACGTGTGGATTAATTAGGAATATGCCGATTGGTATCCTACCATCACCCTCGTAGGACTTAGCCAATGCCTGGGCGGCCTTCTGCGGTAGTTCCTCGGGGCTCTTAACCATTGGATCCCAACCCTCCTCCTGCAGGTCGTAAACCCTCTTATTGTAGTAATCATACGTGTGTATATTGTCGTAGGTCACGCAGGGCTGTAGAACGTCAATGAATGCCGCGCCCTTATGTAGTATTGCCTTCTTGATTAATTCCTTGAGGTGCTGAACCCTGGCCGCGTAACCCCTTGCAATGAATGTATAGCCGGAGGCAATCGCAAGCCCTATTGGGTTGACCGCATCCTGTATGTTGGGCTTGGGGAGCGCCTTTGGTTGTAGGTTCCTCGCCAATGTTGGGCTTGCCTGACCCTTTGTCAGGCCGTAAACCGTATTATCATGCATAATAACGACTAAGTCCACATTTCTCCTACCCAAAGCCACGAAGTGCGCTGCGCCTATGCCCAGTAAATCACC
>DAXY01000088.1:0-2433 GCA_002506645.1 Vulcanisaeta distributa
CAGTAGGCCGAACTCAACTATTGTGCCCGTCACTGCGCCTAGGGCGAAGTTCACTGCCCAAACCATGGTCAGGGTCTTTGAGTAGTTCAGGAACAATGAGTCCCCAGTCCTGTACCACTTAATGAGCCAGGCAAGTATGGCCAGTGGGAATCCGAGGGTGAAGGATACGAAGACCGCGTGTAGGTAAATGCCCAGTATCGTCATTACCATGGCGTTACTGACATTTGCACTATGTACGTAAATCCCACTGAGCGGCCCTAGGTCGGGGTAACCCATACCCATTATGGAGGATAAGGGACGTCCTATTTAAAATTCCCTAAAACATTAACTAATCACTATAATTGACAATCCCCAGTTAAATTGCTTAAGGTTAAAAATATGATTTATATGTTATTCAATTATATTCAACTGAATAATTACGCGGCGGGGCCGCAGTAAAAGTTTTTCTTCACCCAAGGTTGGGTATTACCTGTGAATTATTGGCTAGTCATTGTTAGGGAGAGGACCTTCATGGACATAATCGAGAAGGGCCTCTTCGGCTGCAGAGACCCCGATTGCGGCCTATTAATGACTAGGGTTAGGCCCGGCACTAGGCTTGTGGTTTTCGTGAGCGGCTTCGGCTGTAAGACCTATTGCAAGTCCTTCGTTGGCGTTCTTGAGGTTGTTGGGGATTGGGTTAAGGCCGGTAAGGTTGGTGATTGGTCCCACGTGGTTGAGGTCAGGCCAATTGCCCTGGGTAGGGTTGAGCTTGGTGCCGTGGCCGGCAGGCTATCCTTCATCAGGGGTAGGAGGGGTATTACCGAGGCCCTGCACTCGGNNATGCCGCCTGAGGATGCCGAGTTGATAATGAGTGAGTTGAGGAGGCAGTCAACGCCGAGGCCGGCCATCGAGGCGCTGCCGCAGGTAACCGGCGAGGCCGTGCCCACGGCGACCAAGGCAGTTACTGAGGCTCGGGGCGCCGGACCCACCGACGCCATTGGGTTGTTGGTTGAGGTTGCCCAATTGCTTGGTTATTACCCAGTGAGGGATGTTGAGGTTGGCGGTTATAGGCTTGGCCTTGCCTGGTGGGGTGATGAGGATGAGTATAGGGATGGCTTGGCGCCACTTGCCGTGTTCGAGGTCGTTGAGGGCCCTGAGCAGGCCCTGGCGAGGCTCAAGCACGCCAAGGATCGCTGGAGGGGCGTTAGGCTCTACGCAGTCGTCACCGATGAGGGGGCCAGGCGCAGCCTCGAGGCGGCCCTGAGGGGTTCGTTCCACGAGCTCAGGAGAAGGGTTAAGGTACTAATGCTCAGCGAGCTTCAGGGCCTTGTCCAAGGCCTCAGGAGGTATGGAGACCTGGTTAGGGAGTTCGCCACGTTGGGCAGGGATTAATGCCTCCACCTAAATAACCTATTGCGGCCGCGGTAATGCTTATATAGTGCCCTGACCCATCACTAACGTGGTTAGGCAGGCAGTTAACGCCATAAACGCGAGGGCCATGCTGGGCGGCATGCTCGGTTGGATGGTCGACGTCTTCGACCTAACCCTCGTCCTATTCATAGCCTCGGTACTTGGCGAATACTTCTTCCCACCAACGAGCCTGGTGGCCAGGCTCCTCCTGGTCTTCGCATCATACTCACTGACCCTCCTCGCCAGGCCACTGGGCGGCATCGTCTTCGGCCACGTGGCCGATAGGATTGGTAGGAGACTCACGATGATGATAACGCTCATAGGCCTGGGCATATCCTCAGCCCTGACCGGGGCATTACCGACGTATCAGGAGATCGGCATACTCGCCACGGCACTCTTCGTACTGCTCAGGCTGTTGGTCGGCGTATTCGTCGGTGGTGAGGTCAGCGGCTCACACCTCGTGGCCATTGAGAGTTCCTCGCCCAGGTACAGGGGCTTGGTGTCCGGGGTTATCGAGAGCGGGTATTACTGGGGCTACGCATTGGCGGCGCTCACCTTCGCATCCCTGAGGGACTACTTCGGGGCCAGGGCCTTCGTGGCCTACGGCTGGAGGTACGCATTCCTAATCGGCCTTGCCGTGGCCCTGGTCGGCGTTTTACTCAGGCTCACGGTTGATGAGCCGGCCATATACAGGGAGTTGAGGGACTCCGGAAGGGTCTCGAGGGCCCCCGTGATGGAGTTCTTCAGCAGGAGCCACCGCGACGCCTCAATAGCCCTACTACTCCTCGCCGGCATCTTCTGGGTCGCCTATGCAACGCTCGGCTTCCTACCCACGTACCTAGGCGCCTTCCTCAAGAAGCCACTACCCACCGTGTTCTGGGGCCTCACCTACGCCTCACTCATTGGCGGCGTAATAACGATTGTTGGCGGCGTATTGAGTAACGTGACCAGGAGGAGATACGCCTTCCTATACTACTCATTACTGGGCATGGTCCTTGCATACCCACTAACGGCGCTGTTGAGGGTTTCATTCACGTCACTCAT
>DAXY01000088.1:2446-2677 GCA_002506645.1 Vulcanisaeta distributa
TACCTGGCCGAGTTATTCCCAACGCGCTACAGGGGCTCGGCAATAGGCTTCCTATGGAACATGGCATCGATAGGCGCCACCGCCGCCCTACTCACGGCACCACTCTGGCTCAGGCTAGGCCTACTGATTGGCTACTCCGCAATGCTCATAGTGGGCTTCGCAATAGCGATGATTGGCGCGGCATTGACCCGCGACAACACGGGCATTGAGTTGAGGAGGCTTGATGAAATC
>DAXY01000088.1:2800-3037 GCA_002506645.1 Vulcanisaeta distributa
GGCAGGGCTAGGGACCTCGGCGGTTTAACCCTGTTCAATGCCGCGACTGGTTTTATTGATTATGACGGTTTATCATACGCGTTCAATTACCTAGGCAATGCCGATGGTGTTAGGGTTGTGGTTGGTGACCTGGGCCCAATACCGAGGATTATCTACGAGAGGTGGCGTGACGTGGTTAGGGTCTACCCCGACCTACATGCTAAGCTTTACCTACTTGGTAATAAGCTTGCCATTGTT
>DAXY01000075.1 GCA_002506645.1 Vulcanisaeta distributa
TATGTAGTGATTCTACGTAGTTTGTTACCCCGGTCAGTATCATTCCAATGGCCAATGCCGCTATTATTAAGCTCATGAACCTGCCCAGGACCTTAAGCGTGTTACTACCGAGTCTCTTCAGTAGTGGTTGTGAGAACCTAATAACCACGTATGTAAAGGCCGAGCTAAGTAATGCGGCTATTATGACGTAGTAAATCGGGTATAATGCCGAGAAGAGTATTAACTCCGTGATTGTACCTGGTCCTACAAGTAATGGCGTCACTATCGGCACTAGGACGAATTCCTCAGGCTCCTTAACGGCACCAACTGCCCTGGGACCGCCGGCCATTAGGGTCTCCATGGCAATGCCCATTAGTAATACGCCACCGGCAATCCTGAAGGCATCTAGGTTTACGCCGAATGCCTGTAGTATGTACCTACCGCCAACTGCAAATATTATCATTAGCAACGGCACGCTAATACCGACTAATCTATAAACCCTCCTTAATTGCTCCTGCTCCATGTTTATTATGTATATGGATAGTGTTGGTATTGCACCTATTGGATTGAGTATTGCTATTAACTGGCCGGTCATGCTGAGAATGTCTATTAGGGCCCCAGGCACGTTTAATAAACACCTATCGCTATAATAATCTTTCACCACCATAGGCTCATCATGCGTCAGTGGGGGGCAAGCGGTTCATTGATCACCAATACCAATGCCTGAAAACCTACTTATAGTCCTTACGGTATTGAGTAATTGGTGATGATGAATTTGGGACTGACCAGTGACGATGGGTATCCTAACTGATCAGCAAGGATGGTATTCATCATTTTTATCTAGCCGGTCCGTACTCATCACAGGGTGCGCCTCACTTCTCCCCATACTTACTCCTTAAAATCCTTGCAGCCTCGACCATGGAGCGCAACTTGGCGAATGCGATCCTCCTCTCGAACTTCCTATACATGCCAGGGGCGAAGCCGCAGTCTGGGTTTAGCCATATCCTCCTGGGGTCGAGAACCCTCACGACCCTCTCAACCCTCTGCACCACGGTTTGTGGGTCCTCAACCTGGGGGTTCCTAACATCTATTACGCCTAAACCAAGCTCCTTATCGCTTGGTAGGTCCTTCGCGAAGACGGCTGGGTCACCACTCCCTGGGCTTGCATACTCAAGGACGTACTGCTTAACCTTTATGTCATAAACCTCGGGTGCCAGCCTCTCGAAGCCGATGCCGTAGAATGGCGAGTCTGGGTTTGGCCACCTATCCATGTGCATCCCAATCCTAACGCCGTCAATCCCCTTTATCGCCTCGTTTATTAAGTCCCTGGCTAGGTAAAGTTCGTTCTTGAACCCCCTGTACTTCTGGCCATGTATTGCCTCGATGACCTTCCTATACCTATCCGGCTCGTTCTCCCTGGCCTCCGTTAGGTCGCCGAGCATGGGCTCGTCAAGTTGTATGAAGTCCACGCCTGCATCCCTAAGCCTAATTATTTCCTGCCTAAGCACCTTGATGTAGTCCTGGGCTAAATCCTCAGGCTGTGGGTACACGGGCTTTGAGTACTTCGCGTCCCAGGTCTCCCACATGATTAGGTATGGGCTTGGCAGTGTGACCTTAATCCCCCTATCCGTGATGGACCTAGTGAACTTGAACTCATCAAGGGCTATTACGGCATCCCTAATCTGCTCAGTGGCTACGGCCCTCCAGTAGGTTAGTTGGGCCTTGTACTGCCTCATTATTTCTATTGCCCTTGGGTTAATATCCGTCACGTAAATCAGCTTAAACCCAGGTATTTTCTGCCCAACAAACGACACGAAACTGGTCCTCCTCTGCTCACCGTCAGTGAGAACGTCGAGGCCCACCAACTCCTCCTCCTTAACCGTTAGCTTAACCGCATCATCCAAGTACTCATCAAGCTCCTCCTTGCTTATCTCGCCCTTGTTATACCTATCGAAGGCCTCGATCAACCACCTAGGCCTTGGAAAACTGCCGACCACCGATGTCGTGAATGTCAACTCCCGCATTAATTCAATGCGGATTAATTAGTTTATAAAGTATTACGCAGTTCATCCACGCGTTGTCCCTTGGACTATTTATAATCCATGGCTCCGCGAAATCGCGACCACATTATTAGGGTGTTGGTCCAATACCGGCGACCTTTGGGTACGGCCTAGCCTCCCAAACAGCCCTCAACCCACATACGTACCTAGTCAGTCTCTCCACACCAATTCCGAAGCCCGCCGTCTTGAGTGGGTAGAGCTCCCTAAGCATCTCCAGGTACCACCTATACTTATTCGGGTCCTCACCGCCCTCCCTCATCCTGGCTATGATCCTCACCGGCTCGTACTCACGCTCGGCACCACTAATCGCCTCACCAAAGCCCTCTGGGTAGAGCATGTCGAAGTCCCTGAGTATGCCCGGCCTCTGCGGGTCTTCCCTATCGTAGAATCCCCTGGCGCCCTTTGGATAATCAATTATGAAGAATGGATTCTCATGATAGGCAGAGAGGAGCTTCTCGCACTCCCACCTAATCTCAGTGTTTGGCGGATTCTTGCAGCCGAGCTCGTTAACGAGTTCCACGGCCTCCTTATGCGTATACCTCCTGAAGGGCTTCTTGAAGTCTGGGAGTTGCCTGTTCAGTTTTTCCTCAAGCTCCTTACCATAGTTATCCCTGACCCTCTTAATCACGTATATTATCATGTCCTCGGCGAGGTTAATCACGTCATCATACGTGGCCCCGTAGACCTCTAGATCAAGCTGGTAAAACTCGACTAGGTGCCTGCCCGTGAAGACACTATCGTTTGGCTCAAACCTAATGTTTGGGCTTAGGAAGTATATCTTACCCAGCGAGGCGGCCATATACTGCTTATAGAGTATTGCGCTGGACATGACCTTATACTCCATCCCGTAGAAGTCCACCGTTGCCTGTTTAGCGCCCCTAATCCCAGGGTCGGTCACGGGGCCTATTATAGGCGCTAAAACCTCGGTGAAACCCCTCGAGTTAAGGAAGTCCCTTAGGGCATCCACTATCTCGGCCTGTACCCTAAAGACAAGTTTATACTTATCTTCCCTGGCCCACCTCCACGAGTGGGCGAGCCACTCCCTAAGGAACTCCAGGTACTTACCCTGGTCGCTAACCATCTTCTCGAACTCCAAAACCGCCGGGTGGAAGTATGGTTCCTTCCTCTCCGGCCATTTACTCATTGTGATTGCTCAATGGTTCTAACAGCCTTTTAAGCATGCCTTAAAAAACAGCAATAATACTCGGTGCAATATAGGCGTATTATTTATCACTTATCATGAAGTCTATGTCCAATTTGTCCTTAATTAACGATGCAAATTTGTCAATTTGCCTCAGTAGTAATTCAATGCTCGTCAGACCCGTTGAATCACGCTTGGGCAGCCCAGCCACCTCCCTAGCCATGTTGAGCACGAAGTTCCTAAAGCCAGGGTCGCCCAATGAGTCGTGGAGTGTGATCCCAATTATTAAATCGTCCTCCCTAAGCACACCATCGACCTGCTCCACGGGCTTCCCATTCCTCTCCCTAATCATTATTAGAGGCTCATCACCAACGTACTGCGGAACACCCCTATGTATTTCATAACCCCTAACCTCAACACCCTCCAACCCACCCCTCAGTCCAACGGCCCTTGATAGTGATACCACCTTATCAATGCCGTAGATCGTGTTGATGTTTACGAAACCAAGTCCATCGTAATGACCAGGGGCACCCGCCTCTAAACCATATGGATCGCTCAACACCCTACCCATTGCCTGGAAGCCGCCGCATATGCCCAGGATAACGGCCGAGCCCTTAATCCTCATTAATGCCCTATCCATGCCAACCCTCCTCATCCAATCAAGGCTAGCAACCACATTCTTAGAACCCGGCAATATCACGAGGTGGGGCTCGCCTAACTCCCTCGGGCTCCTGACAATCCTGACCGTGACGTCATCCTCAAGGATTAGTGGGTATATGTCATTGAAGTTTGAAATGTATGGGTAGGCGATGAGGGCTATGTCCAGCGGTCCATTGCCGATGGGCCTTAGGTCCATGGAATCCTCAGGCCATAGCCACAGATCATCGATGTAGGGCAAAACCCCTAGGACGGGCTTTCCCGTACGCTCCTCAATCCACCTTATGGCCGTGTCCAGCAACTCCTCATTACCCCTGAATTTATTAATTATAAAGCCCTTAACCAACCTCCTCCACCTCGGGGGCAATGACTTGATTAGGCCGAGGCCCTGGATGAATGAGCCGCCCCTATCAATGTCGAGTATTACGAATACGCCCGCGTTGAGCCACTCGGCGGGTCTGAAGTTGGCCAGGTCCTTATTGGCTAGGTTTGGTTCGTATGCCGACCCGGCGCCCTCACCAACCACGATATCGTACTCCCTAACCAACCTGCGTATGCTTGCCTTAACAGCGTTTATTGCGAGCCCTCGAATATTATTGCTATTACTCAAGTACTCCCTGAAGGATAGCTGTGCCCTGGGTTTGCCGAGTATTACGTACTCAGCCCTATCACTTGACATGGGCTTTATTAGGATTGGGTTGTGATAAATGCTCGGCATTATACCGGAGGCGTACGCCTGCATTGCCTGGGCGAGGGCTATCTCACCGCCCTCAATTGATGGGTAGCTATTAAGCGACATATTCTGGGCCTTAAACGGGGATGCGCGGAAACCCCTCGTACTCAACAGCCTCAGTAATGCACTAACTATTGCGGTCTTCCCCGAGTCACTCATTGTAGATACTATGAAGACATTCACCAGGGACAGTCCCTGAATCGAGGCAATAAACCTTACCTTAGGTAGGGAAGAAAAATTTAAGCACCTAGCATGAGTACTCATTAGAGTGGTGTCCATATGACCGAGTGGACCACGATGAGAAATTACAGGCTTTGGGTCGGCATGGCCCTCATGGCCCTCTCCATATACTTAATAATCAGGCTTTACGACAACCTATTCCTAAGCCTTAAGGTGCCTGTGGTCGCCTTAGAACCTGATGGGGTATTGAAGGTCATTGGATCGATACAGCCATTCACAAGCCCCATCCTCGCGTACAACATAATACTCACCATCGTGTTGACGACCACAATATCATCCCTAGCCTCGGTACTCATTTACTCCTCAGTAGTTGGTGGTAGGAACGGGGGCGATGCTGTTCATAGCAGTAATTCACTAATGAACATGAATGTGGGTATTGACGGAACCGCAAACATGGGCAGTATTGCCCTATCAAGCCTAGAGAGAAGGGCGTTGCAGGTTATACGCAGGAGGGGTGGTATGATGACGCAGGCGGAGTTGGGGCGTGAGTTGGGGCTAAGTAAGTACCAAGTATCTAGGCTTGTGAGGAGGCTTGAGGTGAAGGGCCTTATTGAGAGGAGGAGGGCTGGCGTTACCAATATTTTAATCCTACGTGGTGGTTTTAACCCCCTGAACAAGCCTGGCAAGAATAAGGACTAGGTTATCCCTACTGCCCCGCGCCTCAATTAATACGTTGGAGCCCTCCCTAGTTAGGTAAACCCCTGAGTACGGCTCCCACCTCACCAGGCCTAACCTCTTCAACTCGTTTAGGTAACGTATTAACCTATCATAGGGCACACCAACCATCATGGCGAGCCTACTTAGCCTATCACAATTACCCATCTTATCTAGGGACAGCATTATGTCCGCGTAAATCTCAACCCTAGTCCTCGGTCTCTTCCTATACATCAAGAGGCATTATGCACTGCAACAGTCTTTAACCATATCGTAAAGGCGCACAGGCAACCAAACGGCAAACTTAATGGCAACCAGCAAAAGCGCTTGTGGGTAACTAATTTTACGAAACATGCACACCCACTACTCGAATACCCTTAGTACCTCACTGGCTTTAACCCATGGCTGTGAACATCGTTATAACCCTGCCTAGGTTATTTTAGACGTAATGGCTTAGTCGCACAGCATCGCTTAATGCCTTTTATTATAAACATGATTGTGATTTTAAATGGTTTTAGTTAATTGATTAATTATGGATGCTTCTTAACTGATGCATGAATGACTGGAACCACAATGCATTTACCATTGCCGGTAATAACGACGTTATTCACAGCGCCGAAGTCGACGGTTATGTCGTAGCTAGTCCCATTAACAATCACCGGGCTTGGCTCAAGCGGTATCTCAAACCTACTACTCGGTAGTTT
>DAXY01000122.1:0-974 GCA_002506645.1 Vulcanisaeta distributa
TCCCAGTAACCACAGCCAGGGCAGGCTCGGCACATGAACAAGTGCGGAGGCGCTTGTCTTGGTAAGGGCCGCAACACGGCAGGAAAGCTATAAAGAAAGGCAGTGGCCAGAAAAATTCCTAAAGAGGATCTGAAACACCAATAGAGGCAGGGCAGGTATTAAAAAGGCTTCAGCCCCTCGGTAATACCTCGAAATTTAAGTTTTAGGCTATTAAATGCCGTGACGATTACCAACTGTGCTTCCTAAGTTCTTGATTACGAGGAGGCGCCCAACCCTACCGCTTAGGTTGGGTAATGACACACTCTGTATTGTGCATAGGGGTAATTACGTTGATTTCATCACGCCATGTAATGAGGTTGGTAATTACGTAATGCTAATCCCGTATCAAGGCTCATACATAGGGAGTGCGCCAATAGGGCCTGCTGTTTGGGATGATGTATCGAGTGTCGAGGTATACGCCCTATTGAAGGGCGAGCTGGCGCTTTACGAGCTAGGTATTAGGGGTGGTAAGGCATCATACATTAGGTACCACGTTAATGAGGAGTTTCTGAGGGGTGTTAGCTTTAACGGTAATGCCGCAAACGAGTTATTGGGGGTTGTTGATGCTGTGTTGAGGAATTACATTAGGTCGAGCTTCATGATATACACGGCATATCTGAGGCTCGTAACCAACGGCAGCATTAAGCCCCCTGGGTATAGGGAGTACGTCAGGGGTAGGGTTAGGATCTACAGCGGTGATGGTTTGGTAATGATTAGGGAGGGTAGTGGTGATGAGGTTAGGATATCGTTAGTATCGACGATCGAGGGTATCGGTGACTTTACCAATATAATAATGTCATTGGTGAGGATGTCGAGGATCATAAATGACGTTAGATTTGGCAGGATTGGGCATTCCGTTAAGCTACTCCTCGATGTCTTCATTCCCAATAATTTATTAACCACTGTTAATAAAGGTACTTAATGATTGGGGTAAT
>DAXY01000122.1:1039-3803 GCA_002506645.1 Vulcanisaeta distributa
GCAGGTGGGTATTGATGTATTGCCAATCACGTTGGTGGGTAATGACTTTAGTGAATATGTAATTGAGTATAGGGACAGGGGCATAGAGACGGGTGGGATTAAGGTACTAAATAACTGCAGAACCACCTCATACGAGATAACCTACTATGGTAAAACGAGGAGACTAAGGCTGCTGGCCCGGTGTAGGGATTTCCTCACGGATGATCTATACGACTTACCCAATGCGGTGGCCGTGAACCCAATAGCTAGGGAGATTGGTTTAGATGTTTTAAGGCATATTAGGCGTAATGCGGGCTTCGTCGGCGTTGACCTGCAGGGATTTACTAGGGTATTTGATGAGGATAATTACGTAAGTACTAGGGCGGACATTAACGAAATAACCGAGGTGATGAAATACGCAGATTTTGTCAAGGCGAGTATTGATGATTTATCGATTGATGAACTCAACACCGTAGTTAATAAGTACCCAGATAAGGTCGTGGTGCTCACCATGGGTTCTGATGGGTCNNATGCATAATGGCCATAGACTCCGTGCCGTGACTGACGGGATAGTTAATTCGAGGGACCCTACGGGGGCTGGCGATGTTCTGACCTGCGCATTAACCTATATGCTTAGCAGGGGTGAGGACCTTGAGTGGTCGTTTGTTTTCGCAAATGCCGTGGCCGTCGCAAAAACGATGGGTGAGGGGCCCTACGGAATTATCGATGATGCAATCGTGAATGAGATAGTCGATAAATTACTGCCGCGCCTCATCAAGGCCTAGCCTACTGATTATATCGCTTACGTAGTCAATATCCGTGACCTGGACATAGCTAAACCTGCCAACCCTCCTTACGGTTATTAAACCCTTGTCATGAAGCCTCCTAATTATCCTAGATACCGTGCTCTTGGGCAGGCCTAACTCCCTGGCTATTTCGGCTTGGTAGGCATCACCGCCCCTATTCAGTAGGTAGGATAGGACCTTCGCCTCATCCTCATTAATGCTTGCGGTCAATTCATCAGCATTAATGGTATTTCCCCTGTTCCTACCCACGCTGTCGAATTCCAACTGGTTAATAACGGATGATGATTTGCCAACCATCATTTCATCAACATCCCTATCCATTGACCTCCTCGATTCCCTAAATACTTGGTACATGAATGATGATAATACTGCAAATTGAATGAGAGCCACGGATATCACGAAGTAGTAATCATACGCGCTCATTAAAACCATACAGGCTATAGTGATTAACATGCTTATTTATAAATTGCACCCATCCTGAAATAAATTATATGAATAAAATAAGGAAGGCCGCAGTGCCGATTTCCTAGGAGCATGAGGACACCACCTCATCGATGATGCCATCTATTTTAAGGGCCACCAACGTTAGTATCCCAAGGCTTGGGAATTCAGCCGTTAGGTGCGCTATGCCGAGGTCCTCATACACTATTTGCGCGGTGAATCCCTTACTAACGAGGGCATCAACCACGCACCTCAACGCGGTTATGGCCCTAACCAGCACATCCACCTTGACCTTGCCTAGTTCCAACTGCCTGTGCTCAAGCTCCACGGATACCCTGATTATGCTTACCTTCGTATCGTAGACCTTAAACATGCTCGCCGTATTATCGCCTAGGTCTAGCACCCAATTCCTTGATGCTAGTTCGTAATTAATCTCAGTCCTTAGTAGGGGATTGCTTGAGTAGCTTAGTAATTCGATTATTAACGTCATTAATGAGTCGATGTACGTACTGACCGACTGCAGGTCATCATATAGTTCAGACCCAGGGCTTGGGTAAATCATTGCCACCTTACTGTCCTGCACATAATCTATTGTGAACTTGAAGTGGGGCGTCAATATCGTGAGTAGGGATACCTCAATCTCGCTGGCGGGCTTTATCGAGATAAACCTCAGCTTATACTTATTAATGGCCTTATCATGCACAACCCTCACCTCTATGGACTTACCGAGTACCGAGTCCCTATGCACGTAAGTCGTCATCAAAGGATCCTCAGACTCCACGACCCAGCTAATCATTGATAATGAATAGAGAGAAGTAGTTTAAAAATATAATAATTTTAAAATTGCCGTGGGTATAATTAGGGATCGTGTAAAGAAGGTGTCAAGCCTCTTTGACGAATTGAGCCTGGACCTCATCGTAATACTAAACGAGGCAAACCTTGAGTATTTCACGGGCATCGATAGCGGCCTAATGCTAATCATCAATAGGTCAATGGATGCCACTTTAATAATTCCTAGGCTCGACTTCCATAGGGTTCAGGAGGTGATTAACGGTGATGCGGCATTGATTGGCTACTCCACGGTTGAGGTTCCCCAGGGCATGCCTGGGGAAAGGTTGTTCGTCTCCAAGAGCCTTGGCGATTACCTGCTTAGGGAGGTTGGGCTAAAGCCCAATAACATCGTTGGTATTGATAATCCAGATTCGCCAGTGGCTAAGGAGATCAATTCCGCGGGGGTTAAGACCGTGAATGTCAATGACCAGGTACTGAGGCTGAGGGAGGTAAAGGATGAGTATGAGGTGAGGATGATTGAGGAGGCAACCAGGATAACTGAGGAGGCCCTGGACTACGTACTGAGGAACGGGCTTGAGGGCAGGAGGGAGAGGGACGTAGCCGCAATGCTTTATGAGAAAATGATCAGTGGAGGTGCTGAGGATGTGGCGTTCAGGCCCATAGTGGCTTCAGGGCCGAACGGCGCCCATCCACATCATGTATTTACTGATAGGGTGATAGGGAGGGGTGAATTGGTGACTATAGAC
>DAXY01000122.1:3887-11080 GCA_002506645.1 Vulcanisaeta distributa
GAGGCATCAAGCTCCGTCAAGCCCGGCGTCAAGGCTAAGGACATTGATTTAGTGGCTAGGAAGGTACTTGCCGAGTACGGCTTCGACCCATATTACATACACAGTACCGGGCATGGCGTTGGGATAGAGGTTCACGAGAGGCCGGTCATAGGCCCCTCAAGCGATGAGGAGTTGAGACCGAACGAAGTGATAACCGTGGAACCCGGCGTGTACATAAAAGGCGTTGGCGGCGTTAGGATTGAGGATACAATACTAGTTACTGAGGCAGGTTCGAGGCCAATAAGTAAGTATCCCGTGAACCTATTCTAAACCTGGGCCTGTAAGGGGAAAGTTTCAGTCCACACAGAAGTAATGTTTTAATCATTAGCTTAATAAGTGAGTTACCATGAATTAATGATTGATGGGTCCGCGAGAAATACCTGGCTCATTAATCCTTAAGCTCATGGTCATTAAGGAGCTCCATAGGTTGGGCCACGTAAGTATTGATGAATTTCCCGACTTAATCTCAAAGATAACGCAGCACCTAAGTAGTATTGGGTACTCAATCACCCCTGGCGATTTGATCCATTTACTTGACGTAATCAGCGTTGATGGTGGTAAGGTAGCATTAAGCAGCGAGGGGCTTCATTACCTAAGAACTATTGAGGTACTTACTAACCACGTCGCTAAATCTCCTTAATGCATTGTACATAGCCCTTATAACTAGGCCCCTGAGGTGCTCCAGGACGGCGTTCGCATCAATGCCCCGACAGGCACTGATTAGTCTCTCAACATCTACGAACACGAATATGTGCGGCGACCTCCTCCACGCATCCATTAGGGACGTGATGAGCGGTGATAACTCGCTAATGCCGGCTATGGCATTCCCATGGATTATGTTGAGGTTTGCCACAGGCTCGAATCTCCTAAACCCTATTATTACTGATGATTCTAGGTCCTCATTAATTAAGTCATGTAGGCAGGTAACTGATGAATTGCCCAATTCCCTCCTTAACTCGCTATAGAATGCCCGCAAAACCTCGTCCTTGGACTCATCCATACTTAGTAAATATGGAAATGAGTCATTTATTAATTTAAGTTCAACTCCTTGCTTATTAACAAGGGTTATGAAATCGAAATCCCTCTTCCACAATGCCTTAAATGTCGTGGTCCTCATTATTAATGGATCGAGGTACTTATGGATACCGCGTATTTTACCTATGAGGAACTGCCTATTCCTTATTAACGTGGATAATAAGTAATCATCCGTTATGAACATGGCGTCGTAACCCCCCAGGTGACCAATGGCGAATCGGTATAATTTACATAGGTAATCCTTAACGTCATCATTAAGATCATCAAAGTGGCTCAACAACTCGCTCAGTAGGTTCCTGGCTAACGTATTGAATAATACGACCTTATGGTGCAGGTAAACTAGCTTATATACATTGAATCGCGCAAAGATGAAACCCTCCAGGTTTGCCCTGGCCTTCTCATCAAACGCGAGCACGTAACCCCTATCGCCCTTAATAATCCTTATGTTATCGAATATCCTCTCAATGTCATTAATGCTGACCACAGAACCAATACTAGCCCCCGTCATGTGGGAGTCCCTGAGTACATAGTCTATCCTATCAGCGTCGAGATCCCCCGATATTAACTGCCTTAGAACACTTAATGAACTTAGTCCATTACCGATTGATTTAAGGAATGCGATGTCCTCATTACCAACAACATCGGCGAACTGCGGTAGTAATCCCGAGATTTTAATGACAATGTCACCATGTAGTAACGCCTTTATTATGCGTAGATCTATATCGGGCATCGTCCCCCTAAGCGTGTTCCTAAATTCATCATTGTTCGTGAGTATGAGGTACGTGATTAATTCGTGCTCCTTAAAGGGCCCCTTGAAGACCCTACCCAGCATGCCATCCCTAGCCCCCTCGCTACAGTTCTCAATTAATGGGTCTATGCCCTGTCCGAAGACCCCCTCGAACAGGTGTGAGAATGGTAAATGACCTAAATCATGCAGTAACGCGGCCATTCTCATGTGCATTAGTAATTCGTCCTCCGTATCGAGGCCCACGGACCTGGCCAGGTCCAGTAACGACTCCCTAACACCGTTGGACCTGAGCATGCGTTCGAGGATTAACGTCACTATCTGGAGGACGCCAAGTGAGTGCTCAAACCTTGTGTAATGGGCTGATGGGTAGACCATGAATGTCATGCCGAGCTGCCGAACATGCCGCAACCTCTGCATATACTTGCAGGAATCTATGAATCTGGCCTCCTCATCAGTTAGTTTAATCCAGCCAAGTGCTGGGTCCGCAATAGCCTTAGTGTAGTTCAACGTCATCTCAAGGATTAAGGCCAAACATATATTAATATTGCTTAATCCCTTCATTAACTAAAATGGGTGAGAGCGATGCCGTGGTAATAGGCGCTGGACCCAGTGGGCTTTACCTAGCCCGTGAATTGAGTAAGATCATGAATGTGGTGATTTTCGAGGAGGATAAGGTACTTGGAATGCCGCCCCACTGCACCGGGCTTGTCAATCTAAACTCACTGAGGGTGCTCGGCATATCACCGCCAATCGTAAATACCTATCGATATGTAAGGATAACGGACCTAAGCGGCAATAGCATAACCTTTGACTTCAGGGAAAGGTCCGTGGCAATGCTCGATAGGCCCGGGCTCGAGCATTACCTCGCCGATGGGTTAGGCAGCGCCGCATTGATGCTGGGGGAGAGGGTTATCGGAATTGATAATGGGTTTATAAGGACTAAGTCACGGCAGGAGGGCTTTGGTTTAGCGATTATTGCCGAGGGCGCAGGCATGGCATTGACTAAGGGCGTTATTCCGTGGAGGCCAATAAACGTTTATGGCATACAGACCGATGCTAAGTCGTTCAATGTCGGCGAATTAATGCCTAGGGGTGATGACGAGATTGTGGTAATCTTCGATAAGAAACTCAGTGAGCATTACTTTGCCTGGATAGTACCGAAGGATCTCCACGAATTTAGGATTGGGCTGGCCGATGATGCGAATGTGTGGGTTAAATTCACCGAATTACTGAAGATTGTCGAGGCCGAGCAATCGAGGCCATTTGGTGGTAAGATAATAATTGGTGGTTCGCCAAACCACGTGGTTTCGGGCAACATCGCCGTGGTGGGCGATGCAGGGGGTTTTGTTAAGCCAATGACCGGAGGCGGAATAATAATGGGCATGCTTAGCGCGAAGCTGCTTGCAGAGAGCGTGAGCACAGCCGTTAGGGAGGGATTATCAATAAGTGATGCGTTGTTCATATATGACGAGCTATTCAGAAGGTACATTAAAGGTAAGTTGAGGGCCCTCGGCTCCGCCTCATACATCCTACACATGATGATTAATAAAAGCCTAGATGATGTGATGAGGTTCATGAACGCGGTTAATGTCGATGTTGATGATTACGATAACCACGTGGATGCGGTACTAAAGGCTGCCCTAAGGAGGCCTCTGTCCTTTATAAGGGCGGTATTTTCCGTAATCAATGAATTATCGCTTATTGAACCAAGCGCGGTTAGTAAGTTAATTAAGGAATTAGTAGGGTAGAAATACTACCTCGTTATCTTCATTATACTACCCATCTCCTCTATTAACTTAGCGCCTTGGCCTTCCTGGAACCACCTTATTATTGGCTCTAGGTATTTAACGACCTCATCAGCCACCGCACTCTTTAGGTCCAGTGGGTGTATCTTACCCTCGGTATATGCCCTCACTAACTCATCAAAGGTCCAAAACTCCATCCTACCACCGCCATACTGCTGCGGCCTCTCTATAATGAATGGCCTATCCCTACGCTCCCTGAATGAGAATAGGTGGGCAAGCTCAATCACCGGGTTCATCCTAACTTCCCTAGGTGGGCAGTACGCCTTCAATATCTTCTGCCTAATGGTCTCGGCATTGTCGTGGAGGAATATGGCGGTGTCTGGTAATGACTTGCTCATCTTCATCTCACTCAATTCCTCCTTAGTCTCCCTACCGGTTATGTTCAGGGCGGGAATTAGGCTGTGGAATAAGGCTATTGGCTTCACCTTCTCGTTATTAAGCATTAATGGGTGGAACCTGACCTTCAGGGCGACCTCCCTGGCGAGCACGTAGGCCTTCCTCTGATCAATGCCACCATGGGCAATGTGGGACCCAATAACGAACACGTCAGCTACCTGGAGCAGTGGATAGACGAGCCAGGACATCGGTACTGACTCACCCATCTTTCTACCAAGTATTGTTAGGCTGTGCCTAATATCGGCTAGATTCGTCATCCTGGCCAGGTCAAGTATTAAGTACCAATACTCATCATTGTTGTGGTATAGGTCACTCGCCATGTAAAACCTCACATTGTCCGGATCACCGCCGAGGACCTCAATGGCCTTCTTAAACGTCTCCACGTAGTACCTATTCGCGACCCTCCTTATCAATTCGAGGTCACCGCCGAGTTTATTGTTTAGCCATGAGTGTATATCCGCGAGTAATATCGAAACCTCAATACCAGCCTTCTGTAGGTCAACCACCTTGGATAGGCTGACTATGCCGGTGCCGATGTGTACATAACCACTTATCTCAAAGCCTATGTAATGCCTTAGCCTAGCCCCAGTCTCCAGGTACTGCCTCAATTCATCAACCGTGAGCACCTCTTCCGTGGGGTACCTAGTTATTAATGATAGTCTCTCCTCAACATCCATCTTGTTACCACTTAAGTTAAAAATAATTAAACTTTATTGATGCATGACCCACGTGAGAATAGCCATTGATAAGGTAAGGGCTTGGGGACACGTTAATGTTAGTGCGAGGCATAGGACCACCATTGAGGTGACCAGGGATGAATACCTAACGCCCAGGGGCGACTGCATAATTGGCATTAGGGCAGATAAGGGACTATCCGACATAAGCCCTGAGCTTAAGGACATCATTAGGAGGGATGGGTCATTGGTCATAGCCATATTCATCGCCGATGGATACCTCGATTGCGTGATGGGCATGGGATCGTCGAGGCTAACCCTGGGCAGTGGTGATAAGTTAATCATTAGGAGGAGTAGCTATATAGATGATGCGACACTAATGATTAGGGCGAATAAGGCCGCGGCCGACCTCGACAGGAGGCTCATAGATAGGTTAAAGAAAGGCAGCCCATTGACAGTATATATTGTAGGTGTCGACCTTGAGCAGGGTGGAGCAGTTAAGAGCAATGGCGCTTAGGAAGTTGATCCACGTTACCCTGTCCATATTCCTGGTTATACCGTTCATAGTGAACCTGAGGGCTTATGGTTTATCAACGACCCAATACTTCACGTTAATAGTTCTGGGCGTTTCTGTAATATACGTAATCCAGGTCAAGAGGCCAATAATCACCGTGGTCCTACTAGACGCATTAACAAGCGCCAGGAGGGCAATACTGCAGCAGGTCATTAAGTCGCCCATAGCCTCGGCAATACCCATAGACGCCCTTGATGATAGTTTAATTAGGCTCGAGAAAACCGTTAAGGAGCTACTCGAGAGTGTCGAGAGGGATTACGAGAGGAGGGGTGGTTACCTGGGTATTTTAATGGGGGCAATCGGCGTATTAATTAGTCAATTACTGACGGGTAACTACGTTGCTTATGGGATTGTGTCCGTGATTGTTTACGACACAATGAGCGCAATTGGTGGAGTACTTCTCGGCAGGGTCAAGCTACCCTTCAGCAACGCCACGATGGAGGGCGCCCTCGTGGGCATGGCATCCCTAGCCATAGTGCTGTTCCTACTCACAAATCAGTTAATTGGCTCGTTTGCCATAACGGTCGTTGCCGCCTTAGCCGAGGCCTACGGCATGGAGGACAACCTAACGATACCGGTGGCCACGTCATTAATGGCCATGGTACTTAGACTACCCATGATTACATAACCGACCTCCTCCCTACCCCGAGGGCGGGCCTTAGGTGGTTCATCGTACTACCTTCATCCTCATAGCCTCATTGCTGATGGCTCTGAACCACCAAGCCTCACCTATCCACTGGCGTACCATGGGCTGGCCCCTAGCTCGAGGATTGCCCTGCGTCTCACGTACACTACATCCTCCTTCCCGCTAAAGACCAGCCAGACTGTCTCATCCTAGTGAATTCGTTAAATTCCACCACTTTCCAGCGGCCGCGGCAAACCCCTCAACCTCTCATGGGTTTATCCATCCACCACCGGCCTAATTACGCCTACCTAAGGCCTTATAGAGCCTATCTTCGTCCTGCCAAACCCTACTCCTCATGACCTCATCCCAAAGCCTATTGAACACTGGGTAACCGAGCATCCTCTCGAGAGCCCACTCCCTGGCAAACGTTCCATCCCTTATCTGCTTAATCGCCTCCCTCATTAACCTCTTAACCTCGTCAGTGACGTACCTAGGACCCCAGGTCAAATGCCCGTACTGGCTCGTCGTTGAGTGCCCCCTGAGTTGTGCGAACAGGCCCTTCTCAACAATGGCCTTTGCGATGGCCATTAATTCGCCAGAGGCCCAAAGCTCGAGCATGGCGGCCTCGGGGGATACGCCATTCTCAATTAGTACGTTATAGCCCTCGGCCAGTAGGAAGAGGAATGCGCCAGCCCACGTGTGCTCGCTGAACAAGTCAGTAATGGTCTCCTCCTCAAAACTCGACTCAACAGCTACACCGCCGGGTCTCCCAATGGCCCCGATGGCCTTTGAGTAGGCCAGTGCGTAGTCCCAGGCCTTACCGCTGTAGTTATTTGCAACACCAATTAGTACGGGGAAGCCTCTGCCATTTACGAAGTTATCCCTAACGCCCTCACCAATCATTCTTGGGGCAACCATTATCACATCCACATCCTTAGGCGGCTTTATGAAACCGTAGTACACATTATAACCGCTTAGGAAGACCACGATCTTACCTGGCGATAGGTTGGGTGCTATATCCCTGGACCAAACCTCGGGTTGGACCTCATCAGGTATTGCCATGACTATAACATCACCACGCCTAACGGCCTCGGGTATTGGGTATACCGTGAAGCCCAGGTTCCTTGCCTTACTAGCGTACTCATCCTCAATATTGCCGACTATGACGTTAAAACCACCATCCCTTAGATTTAGGGCCTGGGCACTCCCTTGATTACCAAAACCAATCATTGAGATGACCCTACCCCTAATCAGCTCTATATTCCCATCAAAGTAAAGCCTTGCCATTGATTAAACA
>DAXY01000031.1:0-2811 GCA_002506645.1 Vulcanisaeta distributa
CATCCCCATCCATTATGCTGCCCATAGCCCTCACGCCACTTGATTTAGCGGCTATATTCATACTACCCATTGCCGTAAACATAATAGCGGCCTTAATACCCGCGATAAGGGCCATGAGGATTCCACCGGCGCAGGCATTGCGTTATGAATAGGTCGGCGGTCCACGGCATTGCCTAAAATTCAAATCCCATCACCATTAATTAAGCCCCTCAACTCCGCCTCGAAGTCATATAAACCCTCCCCACTACCCTTGGGTCTCCAGGTTAAATAGCGCGTACCAGCTACTTACCCAGGGTAAGCATATTTAACCNNAACACCATTAATGGGATCACTACCCATCAGCCCTCGACGCAGTACTGCGGGCCTGGCCCATGAACGATCTGGGTTAATGTGATTAAAACCATGAACTGCCATGGCGGTAGACGGCATAAACCGAGCAAGCCATCCAATGCCCCTGACCCGCGTGTCTATGCGACTCGCTGTAGTGTTGGAATTGGGCTTCGGCATGGTTGAGGGTTTGGTAATTTCAATTTTTAGGTTTCGGCCTTAGTACGGCGCCTAATATGGCCAGTATAATGCCTATTATTCCAATTATTATACTAATGAGGACTAGGAATCCGCTTACCATTGATGAGTATATTGGTAAGCCCACGACATTGTACGTAACAGTAATCGGTATTGAATAATTATTAATTAAGTATAGCGTACCAGACCCAGTGGTTGGCGTGTATATCACCACGTAATGACCACTGGCGTATAGATGCTCCACAAGGCCGGGTTCCGTAATATTCACCTCCAGGGGCTTATTCACGGAGTCCGTGTAATANNTAAGGCCTTACCTGGGCCTGCAACGCCTATTGCCACGGCCTTCCCTGGGCTTAACGTCACGGTAGCCGATATGGGCTTAAAGGACTTACTGATCATGTAGGCGCCAGTTACGAAAAGGACGACGGCTAGTACTATTAATACCAAGCCAGTTACCAACAAACCTCTCCTCATATTTCCACCTATAACAATCCTGAGGGTAATAAATATTTGCCCTACATAACTTCACGTTTAACATCAATGCCTGAGCCGTGACTAAAACCTTACCGCAATACCTAATTACAAATGTCGTAGGTCTCCCTTTCAAGTCCGCGTACCACCTCAACAATAATTACTAATTCATTAACCTCCCTCATTGCATTTCAAATCGCATAAACACGCCGCTTGGTAGGGGTTTCGGGGTTTTCCTGGATGGTGCGAAGGAGCAGGAATATGATCTAGGTCATTAACTCTCCCGAGGAAACCTCCAATGGCTTGCCCTTGGGCTCCTTTATGAAGAATGCCGTGAATATAATCCCTACAATAGCCACTGCAACCAGCGCCAGCAATAGGTTCGACATTACCACGTACTTGACCGCCGTGCTTAGGGAGCTGTTTGTTATTGGGAATAGTAGTGGTATTGATAGGGCAGCTATTGTCGCGCCCAGCTTACCACTGCCCGCGGCTATCCCATGGCCCGTGGTCCTGAACCTCGTTGGGAAGACCTCGGTTGGTATTATGAATGTGGTCACGTTGGGGCCTACGTTGGTGAAGAACTGGGCTATGCCGTAGAGCGCCAGTATTGCCAACGGCGCTATGACGTTGTTCCTGAGCATCAATGCGGCGATTAAGTACGCAATGGCAACCATCGAGAACCCGAGTATCTGCATGGACTTCCTACCCATCCTATCCACTAGGAACGCGGCCACGTAATATCCTGGGACGAGGAAGGCGAGGACCACGTAAAGCTGGACGTATATGCCGGCCAGTGGGTTGTTGGCTAGCCCCATTGCGGATGTTACGAATGGGCCGAATATGTTCATGCCGTAGAAGAACACGTCAAGTGCGAACCAGGGTATTGCAGTACCCAATACCGCTGGTAGGTACTTAATGAAGTTTGTGCGGAACCCATTATTGACGCCATTGACGCCCTCGATCTTCACGTCCTGCCCAAGGACGTCCTTAATCGCCCTTCTGGCGCCCTCAACATCACCCCTAACGAAGTACTCAAACCTAGGGGTCTCATGAACCCTGCGCCTGAAGTAAATGACCAGGGCCGGCATCACCGCACCAAAGCCGAGTATTATCCTCCAGGCAATGTCTGGGCTTACCCTGGCACTCAATAGTCCGAGGCCGAGTAGGGCAGCCGTCACTATGCCCCAACCCTGCATTGAGAATACGCCGGCCACGAACAAGCCCCTACTCCTCGCCGGCGCGTACTCACTCATTAAGGTGGCGCTTATTGGGTAGTCACCACCAACGCCGAGGCCTAGTACGAACCTGGTTATCCAGAGCATTGTTGGATTTATCGAGAATGCCGAGGCTACGGCACCGGCCGTCAATAACGCCGCCTCCACGCCGTATATGTACTTCCTACCGAATATGTCGCCAATCCTGCCAAATATGAAGGGGCCTATGACGGCGCCGAAGAGCGCAGCCGATGATACTAGGCTTATTTCGGCACTGGTTAATGACCAGACCTGCCTTAGGAAGACTAGGGCTATCGATATTGCGAATAGGTCATAGGCATCGGCGAAGAAGCCCGCGCCTGATATGAAGAGGAGCTTTAGGTGGCTCATTGTTGGTTTCGACCGGTCAAGCGGTTCAAAGGGCGTCTTACTCGACATCATGAGTCGTGGGGCAGAAGCCTTAATAGGGCTTTTGTCAGTAAAGTAATAACCATATTTATGAATAATTATGACTATATACTAATGCGGGGTCCATGGGGCAAATTTTTATTAATACCGACTAGCCACGTTAGGCGATGCCTGTAATAGACCTAGCCCA
>DAXY01000031.1:2845-3356 GCA_002506645.1 Vulcanisaeta distributa
GATCACCCAATGAGGGTCATTAGGATTGAGAAGGTTGTGGCAAACATAGGCGTTGGGCAGAGCGGTGAGAGGCTTGAGAAGGCTGCCAAGGTCCTTGAGGAATTAACCCAGCAGAAGCCGAGCTATAGGCTTGCCAAGAAGTCGATCAAGGACTGGAACATTAGGAGGGGTGAGCCGATAGGCGTGGCCGTGACGCTCAGGAGGAATAAGGCCGTTTGGTTCCTACTCAAGGCGTTGGCGGCGGTGGACTTCACGCTCAGGGAGAGTTCATTCGATGACTGGGGCAATGTGGCCTTCGGGATTAGGGAGCACATAATGATACCCGGCACTAGGTACGACCCATCAGTTGGTGTGTGGGGCTTGGACGTGGTCACGGTACTCGCGAGGCCGGGGCTTAGGGTAATGTATAGGAGGAGGGCTAGGCACGACGTTGGTAGGGAACAGAGGGTGAATAGGGCTGAGGCAATGAAGTTCTTCCAAGAGGTCCTCGGCGTGAAGATAATGAAGTAAT
>DAXY01000076.1:0-2565 GCA_002506645.1 Vulcanisaeta distributa
TTCATAAGGTTGATTAGGCCCATAGACCTTGCCGTACGTAGGGATTTGGCTGGTGTGGGCTTGTTCCTAATCTCAATACTCTTCTTCCTATGGATGCTCATTTCCTCAATAAGGAGTAGGCGCAGCGGCTAGGCATTGGTGCTTTAAATAATTATGATAACTTTATCGTCATCAAATCACTGTATATTGGCCCCCTCGGCGTGAGCACGCTCCTCTTCAGCTTTATCGAGTCCACTACCTGGGTTCCGAAGTCCATGCCTTCATACCTCTTAACAACCTCCATGTACCTCTCCCTATTCCTAACGTACTTAACCCTGGCAATGGTTAGGTGAGGTACGAAACCCCTCTCATCCCTTTCACCAATGTCTCCCGTTAATTTCATTATTAATTCATGCAGGTTCATTAGGTCCCTCGCGCCCTCCTCAATGCCTACCCAAATGACCCTGGGCCTATCGATGCTTGGGAACGCCCCAACACCCCTAATGCGTATTGTGAATTGGCTATACCTAACGTTACTGAGTCTCTTCTTCACCTCCTCGACTAGGTCCTTAGTGATCTCGCCAATGAACCTCAGGGTTATGTGTAGGTTCTCCGGCTCCACGGGCTTCATGTCGACGCCGGCGCCCATGAAATCCCTCTGCATCTTAATTATTGGGTCCTTTAATTGCTCTGTCAGGTCCACGGCAATGAAAACCCTGTACAACTCGCTGGGCATTAACCCAGCCTATGTGGCGAATTAATTTAACTTTACTGCTGGGGACCCCCCTTCCTAATCATCTCGTAGATCCACTTATTAAGGTACTCACACCTCTCTGGCGTTATTTCATCGGTTGTCCCGCAGATGTCTATGTATGGGCAGTAGAAGCAGGGTATCTTGGTCAATAGGTCGTACGTGAGCACCCTCATTAAGGAGCCCGCCTCAGTCAATTCCCTGGCCACGGCCATTCCCAACTCGGTGAGCCTCACCTTGTACATAATCCTCTTACCACTACCAACGTTCTCCTTGGAAAGTAGGCCCTTCTTCTCGAGCTTATTAATGAGGGGCATACCGGCCTTGCTCTTGATGCCCATAACCCTCCAAACATCTCTAAGCATCACCTCACCGCCAGCCCTGTAAATCTCCTCCAGTATCTTGGTCTCCTTATCGCTCAACTCCTTAATCAGTGAGGATACGTCACCACCCACGCTAGGGCAGTAGAGCATTCCCTTTAAAACTCTAATCCACGGTCATTGCCTCGCGGCGCCTTAACTAGAGATTGAATGAAAATGCGGACACTCCTTAACCCCACGCCCGCGGGCTTTGTCAAACCTCAATTATTATATCGACCTTGGACACGACCTCCTTGTAGCGATTCCTAATCGTCACGTCAGTGACGCCCGAGGCCTCGGCAACATCGCGCTGCCTCTTCCTAACGCCCATGAGTGTTACGGCTATGTACACTGCGGAGGCCACCAGCGCATAGAATGTCCTACCATTGGTTAGGCGTTTACGTTGACCCTCATTGATAATTCCCATCGCGAGCTTGGTCACGTAATACCTAACATCCTCACCGAGCCTAAGGGCGTTGATAACCCTCTCCAGGAACTTACCGAGCTCCTCCTGGCTCTTCATGACCGCGTCGCCATTGCCAACTACCTGCCTAATGAGACTAAGCAACTTACTAACCCTCTTACTCCTCTCGACATTCAACGCGTTCCTCAACTCACGGAGTTGGCAAACCACGTGGGACCTCCTACAGGCCATGTACAGTAGGACTAGGGCAAGGTCCTTAGTCCTGACGCCCCTAAGGTCATGCCTACTGGCCAATTGCCTGAAGAGGATCACGGCCTCGTCAACCACGTTATCGGGCAGGTTCAGTTTGTACTTAACTGGCTTAATGACATCGAGAAGCTCGGCAACCCTCCTCTCTGTGTATTGGTACTGATTATACCTATTGAGCCTAATTAAAGCCCTCAACTTATTATGAAGTAGTAGGTTGTGCCTTATGCCAATCACGGAATTGCCGAGGCCCTGGCCAGGCAGTGCCGGGCTTATCGGCTTAGCCCTCTCATGGGCTAGAACCTCATCACCACTAAATGCCCTCCACTCAGGCCCCAGGTCCATCACGCGCTCCTCAATGACGAGACCGCAATGCCTACAAACCAATTCACCCCTTTCTGAGTCGAAGACTATGTCCGTGGAGCCGCAGTTGGGGCACACGAGTTTCTCGGCCTTGACCAGCCTATTTGCCGTGACCATGGCCACCACCCCTCCTTCTCCTTAGGTCCACATCCCTAACGTAGGCTGGTTTACCCACAAAATCCTCAGGCCTCGATAATTGCGGATCCGGCTTTACTAAGCCGTAGGGTGAGTTCACGGGGCCAATAATGTCGTAGAGCACCCCAACCCTCCTCATTGTGTAGTCGTAAATAGTAATGCCGAGCGGAGGTGGGGTTAATGATAGCTTAATTACGAGCCTCCTGTCGTGAGATAGGTGCATGATATCGCCAATCCTCCTGAGCATCCAACGTATACGTCGTATACAATATTTAAAAGTAGTGCTTTTCGTCATAGGAAATACGGTT
>DAXY01000076.1:2608-6187 GCA_002506645.1 Vulcanisaeta distributa
GTGATAATACGAAAATAAATATAAACATACGCAATAACCCTAATGCGTGCTCGCCGTAATAGCGCTGGGTGGGAATGCCTTTGCTAGGGAGGGCGCCAGGGTTGGCCCGCCTGAGGAGCAGTGGGATGTGGTTCGACTTGCCGCAAGTGATGTGGCTGACGTGATCGAGGAGGGTTTTGACGTCGTCGTTACTCACGGTAATGGACCACAGGCTGGGTTATTGGCCGAGAGGGTTGGTGATTACTTGAGCCTTGACATGATAGATGCAGCCACCGAGGGCTGGATGGGCTACTTAATAGCCAATGCATTGACCAATGAGTTTATGCGGCGGGGTATTCGGCGGAGCCCCGTTGTCGTTATTTCACGGTCAATAGTCAATAAAAATGACCAAGCCTTTCAAAACCCCACTAAGTACATAGGCCCCATATACGATAAGGAAACCGCGGATAAACTATCGAGGGAGAGGGGCTGGGTGTTCAAGTGGGATCAGCGCGGCGGCTTTAGGAGGGTTGTGCCATCGCCGGAGCCCGTGGGCATTATGGAGCTCGACCTAATTAAGTTACTATTGAGGGAGGGCTATGTACCCATTGCCGTGGGTGGCGGTGGAATACCAATTGTAAGTAATGGCGGTGTTAAGGGCATTGACGCCGTCATTGATAAGGACCTGGCAAGTCAAGTACTGGCCAACGCGATCAATGCTGATTACCTGCTAATACTGACTGACGTGGACTACGTATACATTAATTATAGGAAGCCGAACCAGGCAAGGCTTGTCGAGGTCACGGTTAATGAACTTGAGAAGTATTACGATAACGGCCAATTCCCACCAGGTAATATGGGTCCTAAGGTCCTCGCGACCATTAGGTTCATAAGGAATGGTGGGAGGGCAGCCTACATAGGGCCGTTGGGCAGGGCTAGGGACATAATTAGGGGTAGGATTGGGACTAGGGTAATACCTGAACGACCCTGATTTAATCATCATTTTTAATGCATGATCGCCCCTACACGGCCTTATCATTAAATATTGCCGCAACCTCATCACTCACATAACCTCCCTTTAGTATTGAACCCTTCAGCTCGGGCTGATACTTGGGTATTATCCACCGCGTCATTAACGGTACGTATATTAGGCCCGAGAGCAGGAACGATAGGAGCCAGGAATTGCTGAATATTACATTGTGGTATGGTATAAATGGCGCGTAGATTAGGAACTCCACAATGGCGAAGGTTATGAAGGCGGCTGGGTTAATCCCCCTCCAATACCTAAACCTACCCCTGCTCCAGAACACGTCGGTCAGCTCGAACTTGAATCGCCTTATTAGGGCGTAGTCAAATATTATTATCCCCTCCACCGACCCCAGTAATCCGCCGTACGTCAATAACCAATTGTATAGGTAGCCGTAGGCCGAGCCGTAGTACGTCCATGCGCCCAGTACTATCGAGATGGCGACGACGATGAGCGCGCCCCTGAACCAAGTGAGTTTCCTTGGGAATGTATTTGCGAAGTCATACGCCGGGCCAACCGTGTTCGCAAACACGTTAACCGAAAACGTGGCCAGTAGGAATAATGCGTCTATGACTACGGCCATCGCCGGCCTTAGGTACAGCGTCGCTGCGAGTATTGGGTCCCAAATGGTTACGTGGTATGCCTGCTCCATGGCCCCCGTCGTCATGACGCTGAGCATGGCTATTGCGAGCATCATGAATGGCATGGGTATTTGGCCGATGGTTTGGGCAAATTGGCTTTTGGCGAATCTGGTGTAGTCGGGCATTGATAGGGCCATTGTGGCCCAAAAGGCTATGTTGGCGTTTAGGAAGGCGAACCACGCAATCCAGTAATTAATGCCAGTAGCCGTGGGTCTGATCGAAAGCACCTGCCCAACGTCCCAGTGGGATATGCCCATGAAGTTGTACCAGAGCATTACGAAGCCAAGGAGCACCAGGGGCGCCGCGAGCCTCGCAAACCACTTGAGGGCCGGCTGGGCCTCAGGTACTGGTGAGAAGTATAGTAATGCCACCTGCAGTAGTATTATTGCCGCGAAGGTTGTCCAGAAGACCAGTGGGAAGGCTAGGCTTAAGGTGTATGGGCTTGCGACGCCCCTGGCCACGTAGCCCTCTATCACGCCGAGCCTATGCGTTAGTATTGCGTATATACCGACAGCGGCCTCGGTCATTATGTAACTTTCTATTCCCCACCAACCAGCCCCAATAACTGCCCTAATCCAGCTCGGGAACATGGCGCCGAATACGCCCCACCTAGTCCTCGTGAGGACAGGCTCGGGTATGCCGTACCTAGCACCACCGTGGCTCTGGATTATCATTGGCACCAGTACTATGGCGTTCCCCAGGAACACGAGCAATATTGAGTTTAGCGTTCCTAGGCCAAAGGACAGACCAACACTCGCCAGTGACCAGCTGGGCACTATGAAGGCCATGCCGAACCAAATGGCCGCGTATGTGTACCAATCCCAATTCCTCTTCTTAATTGGCGTTGGGTGGAAGTCGGCATTCCATAACAACCTCTCCTCTGGGTATCCCCTGAGCAATTCAACTTGGCCTCTTTTTACGTCGTATCTTACGGCCCCAACCCTATCCGTAGGATTAGCCAAGGTGCCCTCACCACGTCGTAGGGCGCGCTTATAAAGGTTACCTTTAATCCACTGCACGACATGGTTAAATTATTATTTCAACTCAGCCATTACAGCAATGGGTGAATGCCGTGGGCGTCATAGTTACAACACCCATGGAGGGCTCATTAATTATTAAGTTGAATAGGCCTGAGAAGAGGAATGCCTTCAGCCTTGAGTTGGCTAGGGAGGTTAGGGATGCCGTGGCCCAGGGCTGTGGGGNNTATGAGGGCGTCATAATTACTGGTGAGGGTAAGGTATTCTCCGCAGGTCTTGATTTGGCGGAGATTTACGGCTTCAAGACGATTGAGGAGTCTAGGAGGTACTTCATGGCCGTTAAGGACTTGGTCATTACGGTTGCTAATTGTGAAAGGCCGGTGGTGGCCCTAGTTAATGGTTCGGCCTATGGATTTGCGATGGAGCTCCTGTACTTCGTCGATCAAGTAATCGCTGTTAGGGGCTCTCAATTCTCCCTGCCAGGCATTAGGTACGGCCTTGTACCGGTTACGCCTGCCTTCGCGCCCTACCTCTTTGGCATGCTCAGGTCCAGGTTCTTCCTAGATAGGGACTTTAGGCTAAGCGCTGATGAGGCTGTTAATTGGGGCCTTGTGCATAGGGTTGTTGATGACGTAGATGAGGGGTTGAGGGTGTCCCTGGAGCTTATCAGTAAGATAAATGCCGTGCCCCACGGTGTTTATAGGGCCATTAAGAGGTTGATGATTACTTCGTTAATAGGCGAGGTTGGTGATAGGTGGGATGAGCTATTGAATACGCTCGCCGAGGAGTCGATTAAGCCTGAGGTTAAGGCTAGGATTGAGGAATTCCTCAGGAAGTAATATTATTAAGGCCGCGCCCGCGGGTAGCGCAGTGATTGAGGTATTTGATGGTGGTGAGTACAGGGTGTACGTGGATGATGATATTATGATCTTCAGACCGAGGATTGCTCGAGGTA
>DAXY01000076.1:6276-6551 GCA_002506645.1 Vulcanisaeta distributa
GGTCAATCAGCACTCAGGCGGGTCATTAATGATTTCCTCAGTAGGGGTAGTTATGGCTTAGTAATAATGCTCGGCTTTGACCTGGGGGTGGTTAGTGGCCGTAAGCTGGTCGTGAGGTTCAGCGGTGATAACATCATTAGGCAGTTAATTAGGTCTAACGTGCCTGGCTCGGTCCGTGATTTACCACCCAACGACTGCGGGTGGGTTAGGGATAGCATTAGGGATGCTGATCTAAGCATTGATGAGGAGTTGCCCTCGCTCAACACCATCGTTAA
>DAXY01000076.1:6617-11491 GCA_002506645.1 Vulcanisaeta distributa
ATAGAGTTTAGTGGTAGGAATGTGCTGGTTATTGGGGGTGGTGGTGTTGGCACTAGGAGGGCCATCAAGTTCCTCCTGGCCGGCGCCAACGTCAGGGTGTTAAGCCTCGATTTCAGTAATGAGCTGATCCGCTATGCCGAGCAGGGCAGGGTGGAGCTTATTAGGGGTGATGCGCACAATGAGGAGTTACTTAGGCGAAACATTGAGTGGGCTGACCTAGTGGTCATTGCGACGAACGACCCCTCAATCAACGCCAAGGTTAGGGAGTTGGCCAGGGAGTTGAGGAGGTTCTTCAACGACGCCACCAATGCCGAGGAAACCGAGGTGGTAGTCCCCTTTGAGGGTGAGATCAATGGCATAAGGATTGCCGTGACGACGGAGGGGCTCAGCGGCATCATCGCCAGGAGGACCCTCAATAAGGTAATGAACATGCTTAGGGAGGATGGGGAGTTGATGAACATGGCCAGGGTCTGGTACGCAGTCAAGAGTAAGATTAAGGAGGTGGTGGGTGACGTGAGGGATAGGTTGAGCCTATACATGGAGCTTGACAGTGATGAGAAATTCAATGAATTAGCTAGGAAGGGGCTTGTTGATGAGGCGCTGAATTACGTATTGAGTAAGGTCTCAACCCATAATTAAGGGAACTTGGGTTTTACGTACTCATTTTGAGGAGGTTAAAATGCTTAATAAGGAATTAGCCCGAGCCAAAGGCCCTATCACCCGCGTCGCCCAACCCAGGCACTATGTAACCGTTCTCATTTATCTCGGGGTCTATGGCCACGGTGTATATTTCGGCGAATGGGTACTCCCTGAGCACCCTATCTATGCCGTACTTAGTGGATATGACGCTCACTATTATCGTCCTCTTGGGATTGCCGTACTTAAAGACGTGCTTGAGGACTGAGGTTATTGTCGAGCCTGTGGCGAGCATGGGATCAGCAACGATGAGTATGTCATCCTCCATTATCCTGGGAACCTTCACGTAGGTAATCTCTATGTCGAAGTCAAGCGAGCCGGGCCTATGGGACTCCTCAACCCTCCTGGCACTGACAACCCCCATCCTAGCGTTGGCGAATATCTTAACCAACCCCTCGACAAGGGGCATTGCGGCCCTAAGCACCTGCACAATGACCACGTGGTCGAGGTCCCTAATCCTAACGCCCTTAGCCCTGGCACCGAGCGGCGTCTCAACCTCCACAGTCTCCACATCCATGGACTTCACAATCTCATAACCCATCAACCTACCAAGCCTAACAAGGCCCTTTCTAAACTCAATCTGTTTCGTCCTCCTATCCCTAAGGGTCGTCAATATTGCCTGCGCCAACGGGTGATCAACGATTACCACATTACCCAAGGAAACCCGCCAAAACCGTTGAAATAAGCATTTATAGGGCTTTTGCTACTTAACAATCGATATCAGCATCGTGATGACAATGGTAGCCACTGAACCGTGATTGGGGTCCAAAGCGCTGAGCATTAATACGTGATCAGCCTCACCGAGTCCCCAGCCAGCTCAAGAACCTCGAGCTTATCAATGTTTAGGTAGGCCTTCAACGCGTTTATGAAAGTCTCAACCCCCTTACCTGGGCTAAGGAACGGAGCCTTATATTGAGCCCCCGAGGCGTACTTATGACCTCCACCACCGAGCCTAGTGGCTATCTGCGTGCAGTCGTATGGGCCATCCCTGTCAGCGCCGCAATAGTACCTAAACGTCCTCCTGTTAAGCCTAAGCAGTATATTCACCATCTTGGCGCCCCTGTGCTGCAGCTCAATCGTCAATTGCCTATAGGATATGCCCAGCTTTACTGGGCTGTATATATTAATCACCTCCTTAATTGGTATTTTATCCGCAATCTCGAGCATAAGCTTCTTAGCCCTATAGCCCCTCTCAATCAACTCATTAATCCTGGGATTAACCAGGGCCTGAAGCCCGTTAAGGGCCAGGTTCTTAGTTATGTAGATCTTCTCCGGGTACGAGGCGAACCTAACGGCTAGGTCGAGCTTCTCCGCCTCCTCACTAGTTATGTTGGCCGTGTCCGTCTCAATGGCGACCTTAACGAGGGCGTTGGCCACGGGGTCATTCTCGAGGTCCAGGGCCTTCATGGCCATTAACGCCGAGCAGGGCGCCTCCGGGTCGTAGAACTCAACCTTGGCGCAGGGCTTGTTAGTCCTATGGTGGTCAGCCCTTATTAATGCCTTGCCTGGGCATGGTAGGTCGGCCACGAATGTCCAAAAGAGGCGCCTAATCCACCAGGACCTGCTCACCTCGCTGGGTGAGGCGAGGACTACAACGCCGTTTGGGTACTTCCTCAGGAATAGTGCTGCGCTGGCTATTCCATCAACATCGCCACTATCACAAAGCGCCAACGGCCTATTAGTCAGCTTAGCCCATAGCGCCGATAAGAGCCTCCTCATGAGCAACCACCCATTAATTAATCCCTAAAAATTATTTTTCCTTAAGATATCTTGAGCAAACAGGGCATTCCTCAACCCTGCTCAGCCTAATCTCATCAATGATCCAGTTCTTACCGTCAATGACCAGCAACTTATTAGTGAGGGGCTCGCCAATGCCCGTTATTAACTTAATGACCTCAGCGGCCTCTATAGACGCCACAATACCAACAACTGGGCCAATAACGGGGCAATAACCAACGCATTGGGGTAGCGACCTAGCCTGAACCAATTCATAGAGGCAGGGGGTCTTGCCAGGTATTATCGTCGATACTTGGCCATGCCAACCATTCACGGCGCCATGAACGAGGGGCTTCCTTAACCTAACAATGGCCTCATTAAGTATTTGCCTACTCAACCAATTATCCAGCGCATCAACCACGACATCCACGTCCCTAAGGATCTCGTCAGCGTTTTCATCAGTCAACGCCTCTCTTACGGGCTTGACCCTAACCGTAGAGTTAAGGTCGTGGAGCCTCTCCGCGGCAACCTCGGCCTTGGGCCTACCGACATCCCCCTCCCTATACAGCAACTGCCTATGTAGGTCGGTGAGGCTTACCGTGTCGTAATCAACCACCGTTAACTGACCAACACCGGCGCCTACGAGGTACATCGAGACCAAGGTCCCGAGACCCCCCAACCCAATGACCGCCACATGAGCCCTCGATAGTTTTTCCTGACCTTCCCTACCAATGACGGCTATCTGCCTCGAGTACCTATCAATGAGTGGTATGGCGTCCATGCCCAGGATTTGCAAGAATTAACTTATTTAAGGATTAGGCACTACGTCAACGTTGATGAGGAGTGCCAGGGCGTGGTTACCGTACATGCCAATACTCATGATTAGGGTTGGGTCTGGAGCAAACACCTTCCTGATGTCCTTCCTATCGCCGGGCAATAGTATAATGATAGGCCTAATACTGGCCTCATACCCATTCGTTGAGGCGCTAAGCTCCTTCGTGGCTGGGTACATGGCTGATAAGGTGGGTAGGAAACTAACGCTTATCCTGGGCTATGCCTGGATACTAATATTCATAGCACTTATATACATGGCAATAGCCCTACTGAGGAGCCCGCTAATTATTGCGGCGTTCAATGGGGCCATGGGCTTCGGCGCGGCCCTAGTCCTCGTGTCCTCATTAGCCATGATAACGGACTTGACGGAGGGGGGCTACAGGGGATTGGGCATGGGGGTCTTCGACTTCATGAACATATTCGGCTACGCACTGGGCTACATGGTTGGTTCAGCACTTTATCAAGTGGTGAGGGGGCCCACGGCATTCATTGCGCTATTGATACTCCTGGCCACCCTCTATGCCGTGTTCCTTAAGTACATAATCGAGACGAGGCCGGCGGTGGGTACTGTGTACCTGAATCCAATAAGGGGCGTTTCGAGGAGGGTAATACCTACACTGCCGATTTGGTTCTCAATAACCATGATATTGGGCGCCGCCATCTACTCTGGCAGGGCCATAGGGAGTATTGAAGGCGTGATGCCGATACACGTTGGTGCCCTATTCCTAGGGGCGACCCTCGTGGTCGGCCTTGGCTCGGTATTCTTCGGCTACGTATCGGATAGACTCGGTAGGCTGAGGACTATGAGTATAGGCATTGCTGGCGTGAGTATCGGCCTAGTGATACTCACGGCATTGCTCCTGGCGGGTGTGAGCCCCATAATTGCCGTTGCGGCGTCAGCCCCATTCATGTTCATGGCCTCCGCAGTGGTACCCTCAATACTGGCGTTAACGGGTGATGAGGCTTTAATAAGCATGAGGGGCTCTGCAATGGGCCTATACAGCCTAGTGCTTGGCCTCGGCATGGGACTGGGGAGCATCATGGGCGGCTACTCATACGCCAGGCTGGGGCTTGGTGGAATAGCGCTACTGGCCCTGGCGACGTTTGTGGCTGCATTCATACTCTACGTGATCCTCAGGATGGCACTCAATAGGGAATGAGTTGGTAACGAATGATCAACTGAGCACCGCCGTTCCTACCCCTGAACTCGATGATTGAGGAGTTCGCCTCCTCACGCATTGTAATCACCAGCGGTAGCCCAAGGACCTTAAGCCTAGCCTTTATTGAGCCGAGGACTGACCTAGGGAGTTTAAGCTCATCACCGAGTCTCTTAATGACATCCTCAATCACGCAGTCCACGTACTCCTCACCACAACCCTCAAGCTCCGCCTCAATCACATCACCACCCAAGTGCTCAACATACCTAACAACGCCACTATCCAGAACCCACTCACCGTGATAATCACCAAGCCTGGCATTAACAAGTAAGGACACGATAAAACAACAATTAGGTGGCTAAAAAGTTAAACCTTAAAAGACGCATGTAATAAAGGGTAAGTGGGCCCGTAGCTCAGCCAGGTAGAGCGGTGGGCTTTTAACCCATAGGTCGTGGGTTCGAATCCCACCGG
>DAXY01000005.1:0-1134 GCA_002506645.1 Vulcanisaeta distributa
AAATACTGTCTGGCGTTAAGGATGGCTTCACGGAGGGGACGCCCATAGCGGTTGTTGTTTGGAATAGGAGGGCTATTTCGGATTATTATGATGAGCTTTGGATGAGGCCCAGGCCAGGCCATGCGGACTTGGCCTATTACCTAAAGTTCGGTAGGTTCTACGACCATAGGGGTGGTGGTAGGGCCAGTGGTAGGGAGACTGTGGCTAGGATTGTGGCCGGCGCCATTGCCAAGGCCGTGCTTAGGCAGACGATTAATGTCGATGTTGCGAGCCACCTCGTGGAGCTTGGCGGAGTATCCATTTCGAGGGAGGACTACTCATTCGAGGACGTGGTTAAGTCCTGGGAGAAGCCGCTCCCAATGGTTGATGATGATGCCGTGAGGAGGGCGGTGGACGTGCTCGTGAGTGCGGCTAGGGATGGAGACAGCGTCGGTGGTGTTGGTGAGGTCCTCACCACGGAGGTCCCGCCAGGCCTTGGCGAACCTGTTTTTGACAAGTTGAAGGCTGACCTGGCCAAGGCCGTGATGTCCATACCCAGCGCCGTCGGTGTTGAGTTTGGGCTTGGGTTTAGGCTTGCCAGAATGAGGGGTAGTGAGGCTAATGACCAGATAGTGCTTAGGGGTGGTAGGCCGAGGCTGGAGACGAATAGGGTTGGCGGTACCCTGGGTGGCATGAGCATTGGCGAACCGATTAGGTTTAGGGTTGCCTTCAAGCCAACGCCGAGCATTAGGAGGGCCCAGAGGACCGTGGACCTCGAGAGGATGGTCGAGACCACAATAACGTTTAAGGGCCGTTACGACGTATCCACGGCGCCAAAGGCGATATTGGCGGCCGAGGCCATGACCGCCATAGTCCTCGTGGACCACGCAATGAGGGCAGGCCTAATACCGCGGGTAATTAAGAGGTAGTGGTGGGCAGGTGGTTATTGAAACGGTTTAATTCCAACGGGCGCGTGGATGCGGGGTATGAGCGTTTAAGTTAGGATTTCCTAATAATATGATGGTACTGAGCGGTTGCTTTGGCGTTTAAGCCCTTCTATTCGATGTCCAGGTTAAGGAGGGCCTTAAGTATTGTTTTAAGGAGTCTAGGAGACTTGGTGGTAAGTCCTCACTGCTGACGGCTCCTCGCCTTTTA
>DAXY01000005.1:1157-23843 GCA_002506645.1 Vulcanisaeta distributa
TCCGTAAATAGTGGTAATGTTTAAAAATATAGACTCTTAATAGGCCTGGGATCTATATGGAATATCTATATCAGTGAGGTACCCAGTCAAATTGGGTGGTGTTGGTTTAGCCATGAGTAGTTGTTCTAGGGGTTGGTGGTTATGCTTGCAGAGTTGAGGCGCGGCATTGATGGTGTTGATGAGGAGTTAATTAGGTTGATTGGGGAGAGGGTTAGGCTTGCGGCTGAGATTGGCAGGGTTAAGAGGGTGCTCGGCCTGCCGATCATTGATAGGGATCGGGAGAGGGAGGTCATTGCCAAGTGGGTTGAGGGCCTTGGTAGGTTCGGCATTGATGCCGAGACGGCCATCGAGATTGCCCAAGCCGTGATTAGGGCATCGACTAGGGCGCAGGTAGTTGGTAAGCTGGGTATTGGGGTTACCATAATCGGCAGTGGCAGGGTTGGTAGGACACTGGCCAGGGCGTTGGGCGGCGTGGCCGATGTAACGCTGCAGAGGCATACCGAGGAGCTCGTGCCCAACGACGTCGTTATACTGGCCACAAGACCGACCCAGGAATCCCTGGACCTGGTAATTAAGTACTCGGGGAGGTTGAGGGACTCCGTAGTGATGGATGCGTTCTCCGTGAAGACTCCAATGTTTAGGTTCCTAGAGAGTGAGTCGCTTAGGTCTGGGTTCCGCTACGTCAGTATTCACCCACTCTTTGGGGAATTAAGTAACCCAATTGGTGAGACCGTGGTCCTAATACCGTCTAGGTCAAGCGGTGATGGCCTCGCCAAGGCCAGGGAGCTCTTCACGAACGCGGGCCTTAACGTGGTGGTGTTAAATGGGCCTGAGGAGCACGATAAGTTAATGGCCTATGTCCAGGTCGCCCACCACGTGTTGCTGCTAACGCTTTATAAGGCGATAAGGAGGGCTGGCCTAGGCCTGGACACTCCATTGGCCACCCACAGCCTTAAGTACACGCTTAAGGCCCTGGAGAGGGTTTTAGAGCAGCCTGAGGTTAGTGGTGAGTTGTTTAGGCTCAACCCATACTCAAGGGGCGTCGTTGATGAGTTGGGTGATTTATTAAAGGAGGTTGTTAGGGAGCTCGATACAGGCAATTTCGAGGTGGTGAGCCATGATAATCAAGGCGTCTAGGGATAGGCTGGATGACGTGGCCAGCGTGCTGGATAAGGCAGGGGCTAGTTTCAGGGTCGTTAGGATCTATGGTGAGGACTTAATAGTCGCCTGGCCCGACTCGATGATAGACGACAACGCCATAAAGTCCCTGGACCCCAACGCCGTGATTATCGAGGTTAAGGCCAAGTACCAACTGGCCAGTAATGCCTGGAGGGATAGGACGATAGTCAGTGTTGGTGGTGTTAGGATAGGCGGTAATGAGGTCGTCGTTGCGGCCGGCCCATGCGCGGTGGAGAGTTATGGGCAGGTTAGGGATACGGCAATCGCGGTTAAGGAGGCGGGCGCCAAGTTGCTGAGGGGCGGCGCTTTCAAGCCCAGGACAAGCCCATATAGCTTCCAGGGACTTGGTGTTGAGGGGCTTAAGATACTTAGGAGGGTTGGTGATGAGGTCGGGCTTCCGGTGGTTTCGGAGGTCATGGACACGAGGATGGTGGGGATTGCGGCGGAGTACGTGGACATGATACAGATAGGCGCCAGGAATGCCCAAAACTTCGACCTACTCAGGGAGGTTGGGAGGACAGGTAAGCCGGTACTCCTGAAGCGCGGTCTCGGTAATACCGTTGAGGAGTGGCTCCAGGCGGCTGAGTACGTACTACTTGAGGGTGATGGTGACGTGGTGCTCTGCGAAAGGGGTATAAGGACCTTCGAACACGCCACCAGGTTCACCCTAGACCTTGGCGCCGTGGTCGCCGCAAGGAAATTAACGCACCTACCCATATGCGTAGATCCATCACATCCAGCAGGTAGGAGGGACCTCGTAATACCGCTTGCCCTGGCGGCCATAGCGGCTGGGGCGGACATGCTACTCGTGGAGGTCCACCCAAGGCCCTGGGAGGCCCTCTCCGATGCCGAGCAGCAGCTGACCTTCGACATGTTCAGGGAGTTGATGACCAAGGGTAGGGAGGTGGCTAGGGCAATCGGTAGGTCCCTATGAGGGAGTTCACGTACCGGTCGCGCGATGGGGAGGTCAAGGTACTGATAAATGTTGACCACGGCACCGCGCTCGAGGACGTGTTGGCGAGCTACACGGGCTGCGCGGCCTTCGTATCGAGGAGCATCGTTGATAGGCTTCGTATTAAATGCCCAGTGATCCCAATAGTTGATGGTGAGGATGGAAAGAGTATTGAGTCCGCGCTGGGCATTGTTAGGAGGGCCCATGAACTCGGTATTGATAGGGATGGCCTATTCATAGGCGTTGGTGGCGGTAGTGTCCTCGACGTTGTTGGGTTCTCGGCATCGATCTACCTCAGGGGTGTTGACTATGTTAATGTGCCGACTACCATGCTATCCATGGTCGATGCCTCCCTAGGCGGTAAGACAGGGGTCAATGCATTGGGGCTTAAGAACGTGATTGGCGTCATTAGGCAGCCCAGGTACGTGGTGGTTGACCTATCCTTCCTGGACTCATTGCCAATGCCTAACTACGTTGATGGGTTCGCCGAGGTCGTCAAGTACGGGGTAACGATGGATAAGGACCTACTCAACCAGGTAATGAAACGCGCAGGTGAATTACTGAGTAGGGACAGCGCGGTCCTTGAGGATGTGGTGTATAGGTCGTTGAGGGATAAGGCTGGCATTGTCGAGGCTGATGAGTTGGACAGGGGTGGGGTGAGGGCGGTGCTTAATTACGGCCACACGGTCGGCCACGCCATCGAGTCCGTGTCGAGGTTCTCCATTAGCCATGGCAGGGCCGTTGCGCTGGGCATGATTTGCGAATCTAGGATCGGCGTTAGGCTGGGCTACACGCCCAGTGACGTGCCTAACCTATTGATGGATGCCCTGTCCAGGTTCAACCTAGTTAGTAGGGTCAGTATTGATGTTGATGGGCTCGTCAACGCCATGGTTAGGGATAAGAAGAGGAGTGGTGACTTCATTAAACTGCCCGTGGTGACTGACGTTGGTAGATGGAGCCTGGCCAGGGTGAGGGTTGGGGAATTAACGAAGTTGGTGGTTGGGGAATGCAGGTCTATGCCGTGATTGGTTACCCACTTGATTACACGTTATCGCCCAACATACATAACCACGTATTTAGGGCGCTGGGGGTTGACGCAATTTACGTGCCTCTCAGGGTATCGCCAAGTAGGTTGAGGCACTTCGTGGAGTTCTCCAGGGATTCCCTGGGTGGGTTTAACGTGACCACGCCGCATAAGGTCGCAGTAGCGGGCTTGATTGATGATGTCGTGGGCCCTGCCAGGGAGCTCGGTAGTGTCAATACTGTGGTTAATAAGGGCGGTGAGTTGGTGGGCTATAACACTGATTACCTGGCCATTAGGCAGGCCCTGGCCGAGAGGGGTTACTCAGGTGGTGATGCCTTAATCGTGGGCGCCGGCGGTGTTGCCAGGGCAGTGGCGCTGGCCCTTAGGGACCTGGGCTGTGGTAGGGTCTACGTGGTGAATAGGACGGCCGAGAGAGGGCGTGAACTGTGCTCGTTAATTAATTCCTGGGGCATTGAGTGCGTGGCCCTCGGCCTTGGGCAGGTCGTGGGCCTCAGGGCTCAATTACTAATCAACGCAACACCACTTGGTGTTGATGGGGAGTTCCCAATCAGGCCGGGGGACGTTGGCGCAGGCCTCGTGCTTGACCTTGCCTATAAATTAGCCGGTAGGACGGGCCTCATTGAGTTGGCGTTGAGCGAGTCCGTACCATTCATTGACGGTTTGGAAATACTGGTTAGGCAGGCCATTGAGGCCGATAGGATTTGGCTCGGCCCCTTCGAAACGCCGAATTGGCGTGACGTACTTAGGAGGTTACGTGACGGGCTTATTTAATCGCCCTCCCTGGTGAGGGTGAGTAATGAGTTCATTAGAGCCTTGACCTTACTACATAGGCCAATGCTTAATTGCCCAGGGCCTGTCTTACCACGCACTGAGCAGTACATTAGGGCTGACCCCATCATCATGGCCACAGCCCTATACGCCGGGTTCCTCGGTATGACGGCGACGCGCACATCATTAACGCCCAGGAGACTCAGTAAGTTTAGAAAGTCCTTATCGTTGGCTGAGAAGACCTTGTAAATGAGCGCCCCAAACCTCTTGGCTATGTCTAGGTCCTTAACGGCAAGTTCATGGGCGTTAACGTCCCTGGCGAACACATGCCTCGAGAGTATCGACCCCTCGGCCAAGTCGCCATACAACTCGGGGTGCTTGGTCAATAGGTCAACCTCCACGTCAGGTATGGCGCCAACGCCCTTACTGAACTCCAGGATGCCGTACTTAACCTCGGGATCCGCACTACGGCCACCACCCTCCCCACGCTCCCTAACCGTGACTATAGTTGGGTAGTGGGCCACGTAATCCTCAATGACCCTCTTAACCTCCTGGGTTAGGGCCAGGTTCTCCATGTAATCCAGCCTAAGCTCCACGGCCTCGCATGACGTGGGTAGGTAATAGAATGAGGGCTTCCTCAGCGGCACTGCGCATACGAGCACGGGCCTCCTCATCAATAATTTATTCCAATCACTCGTTTCGGGCATTAACGGTAATTACTAATCAAGAAGTTTAAAAATATTATTTTCTCACACGCTACACAAAATAGGTCATGAATTTAGTTAATAGAGAATATATAACATACGGTGGGATATCCATAATAAATGCAGTACCAGCGTGGCTGGGCGGTGCGGCCGCCATAAACCTCAGGGTGAGGGTTAGGGTTAGGGAAGGGGCTTGCCCAATGAGCGAATTCGTTAACTTCATCATTAATTACCTAAGGGCTAGGCTTGGGCTCGATCGCGATTTCTGCGTTGAAGTCGATAGTGAGGTGCCGCCTGGTAGTGGGTTGAAGAGTAATAGTGCCGTCGCCGTCGGCGTGATCCACGGAGTACTGAGCCTACTGGGCGATGCGGATCCGATAATGTCGGCCAAGCTCGCTGCCGAGGCCACCAGGGCCCATGGCTCATCAATAACTGGCGCATTTGATGATGCCTCGGCTGCGATACTGGGCGGTATCGTGCTCACGGATAATAAGTCGCTTAGGGTGATTAGGCAGTTAAACCCGGAGCCGCTTACCGTAGTCATCACTGGATATAATGATAGGAAGAACCTGCAATACATTGATAGGTTGAGGGCGCTGTCTGGGGTTTACAGGGAATTATTTAGCATGGCCCTTAACGGCGACTTATGGAGGGCCGCAACGATGAATGGGGTCCTCGTTGCCGAGGCGCTGGGCTACCACAGGGCTTTGGAGACCATAGGGGCTGCCATGAGGCTTGGCGCCCTGGCATCCGGCGTGAGTGGTAATGGCCCATCGATATATGCCGTATTTAGGCCGGGTGATGAGGGCCCATTTATAGACTATATAGGGAATACCTGGAAATACTACCTAGTCACTAAACTAGTTAGTACTAGGTATTTAGTGCCGTGACCTACGCAATCCACGAATTGAAGATATAGGTAATATAGGTTGGGATAATCCTTAAATATTTTGCCAAACACCCCACAGCCCGTATGGAATATCAGGAATTCCAATGGTGATTGATGAGGCGAGGGCTTCGATTGACCTGGATAGGCTTGTGGAGGTTAGGGATAGGGCGAGGGAATTACTGATTAAGTTGGATAGGGAGTTCCCATACATACACCTGGGCTCTTCATTGGCTGCCCTGGACATAATAAACATCCTCATCAGGGTCATGAGGAGGGGTAATAATGATTGTAGGGATTGGTTCATACTGAGCATTGGCCATGTGGCCCCCGCATTATACGCGGTACTGGCCGTGGAGGGCTTGATACCCGTGGATAGGCTCATGGAGATCAATCAACCGACCTCGAGCATATCGACGCATGCCGACAACCTGGACTTACCGTACATAGACGCCACCACGGGCTCGCTTGGTCAGGGACTTAGCATGGGCGTTGGGTTGGCCCTGGCGAATAGGGTTAGGGGTTGTGGTGATGGTGTTGTTTACGTATTGATGGGTGATGGTGAATTGAATGAGGGCCAGGCATGGGAGGCCGCAATGACGGCTGTTAAGTACGGTCTTGATAACCTAATAGCCATAGTGAGCCTAAACGGTTATCAACTGGATGGGCCATCAAGTACGATTAAGCCCATTAACTATGCAAGGGTTTTCGAGGCCATTGGTTGGAATGTACTCCATGGCAATGGGCATGACTATGAGGACTTGATTAGGCTAATCACCAGGGCGCGTGGGGTTAGGGGTAGGCCAACGGTTTTGTTCCTGGGCACAGTTAGGGGCAGGGGAGTTAAGGGCCTGGAGAATACCCATAAGCAAACCCTCAATCCACCGCCGAGGCCCCAATTCTCGATGAGGGAGGCCCTGGGAATTACGCTGGCTAGGCTTGGCGAGGACAATGATAGGTTGGTCGTTGTTACGGCCGACGTGGGCGAGTCCACCAGGGCCAGGTACTTCGGCGAGAGATTCCCCAATAGGTACTTCAACGTGGGCATTTCGGAGCAGGACCTAATCGGCGTGGCCGTGGGCCTCGCCCTCGGTGGTTACTTGCCGGTGGCCATGGCCTACGCAATGTTCATGATGAGGGGTTGGGAGCAGATAAGGAATTCCCTGGGTAGGATGAACCTAAACGTCAAGCTCATAGCAACCCACGCTGGGTTGAGCGACTTCGCCGATGGCCCCAGCCACCAGGCGCTTGAGGATGTCGCATTGATGAGGACGCTCAGCAACATGGTGGTTGTGGCGCCGGCGGATGCGTGGGATGTGGAGAGGGCGATACCCAAGGTCATTGAGTATGATGGGCCGGTCTACGTGAGGGTTGGCCGCGATTACTCACCGCCAATAACCATGGATATGGACTATGAATTCAGGATTGGGGAGATATATGAATTAGTTGATGGTGATGATGCTGTAATCCTGGGTTACGGCCCAGTACTCCATAACGCCGTTAAGGCTTCCCAGGAGCTTAGGAAGATGGGCATTAGGGCCGGCGTGTATAACGTACCGACTATAAAGCCGCTCAACGTAGATGCAATAACTAGGATGGCCCGTAGGGTCGGGAACATAGTCGTTGTTGAGGAGCACTCGCCGAGGGGCGGCCTCGGCTCGGCCGTGGCGGAGTTAGTAAGTGGTTTTGCCAGGGTCAAAGTGCTTGGGGTTGATGGTTATGGGCATTGGGGTAGGTCTGAGGAGGAGCTGCTCAGGTTCTATGGGCTTGATGAGGAGGGCATAATGGATGCCGTGTTGAAGCTCATTAATTCATAGGTAAATAAAACTTTTTACTTCAGAGTTATAACCACGTTGAATGGGTAAGTTAATTATTAATGGATTTAGTGCTCGGGAAACAACCGCCGAAGCCCCACCATCAAAGGCGCTAACCCTGAGGTACCTCCTCGCCTCCGCCCTATCGAGGACTTGGGTATCCCTTAGGAGGCTGAATTGGGGTGACGATACCTGGTCCATGCTCAGGGGCGTCAAGCCAATATCGGAGGCGGAGGTTAGGGGGGACCAAGTTAGGATTAGGCGTGGGACCTTCCTGGAGAGGTTCAGGGTTGTTGATGTTGGTGAGAGCGGGTTCACATTTAGGGTCTTGGTTGGCGTCTACTCAGGGATTGAGGGGATGACGCTGCTTATGCCGAGGGGATCACTCATTGGTAGGCCCATGGATGAGTTATTGACGGCGCTCAGGAGCCTTAGCGCCAGGGTTGATAGGCTGGGGAGTATCATTAGGGTAATTGGTGGTAGGTTGGTCGGTGGTTACGTAATGATCAGCGGCTCGGTGAGTTCGCAATACATATCGGCACTACTATACCTGGCGCCGCTCACTGAGGGTGGTATTGAGATTGGTATTAAGCCGCCGGTGAAGTCACGCCCATACATAGACGCCACGATAAGGGTGCTCAGGGACTTCGGGATAAACGTGGAGAGGGGTGATGACGTGATATACGTGAGCGGGTCCCAGGAGTTTAGGGCAGTCAATGACGAGTTCACAATACCGGGCGACTACTCCCTAGCCGCCTACTACATAGCCCTCTCAGTACTGGCAGGCATCGACTTGAGGGTAACGAACCTATACAGGGACGGGGCTATCGAGAGTGAGTACGCCTTCATCAAGTACGCCAGGGAGGTCGGCGTGGAAATTGAGGAGTACGGCGATTCAATCCTCGTTAAGGGCTCATCAATTAAGGAGTTAAGGCCGTTAAACGCCGACCTAAGCGACTCGCCGGACATAGTGATGCCGCTGTCCCTACTCCTAATGAGGTCCAGCGGTAAATCGAGGATAACAGGCGTGAGCCACCTGGCCTATAAGGAGAGTAATAGGCTCAGGGGCGTGGCGGCCGTGCTAAGGTGCCTCGGGGCCGGCGTAAGCGTCGACGAGGCCAACGGCATCATCGAGATAGAGGGTACTCACGAAGTTAGGGGCGGTTGCGAAATCGACGCGCTTAACGACCACAGGATCGTGATGATGGGGGTGATTGGGGCCTTAGCGGCTAGGGAGCCCGTGTCAATAATTAATTGGGAAGGTGTCAATAAGTCCTGGCCAACATTCATTTGGGACCTCGAGAACCTGGGCGCAAGGGTCGATGTGGTAAATCCCTCATGAGCACTACCATTGCTAATAGCATTTTCTACTGTTGACGAATTTCCTTATTATAATTCCTTAAGAATTAATACAAAAGAATTAATACAGGCCTTTTTATTGAAACCTGAGGTACAACATGCCCGAGGTACGTGAAATAATATTTTACGGTAAAAGCGGTGATGGTATCCACATAGTGGCTGATCAATTGGCCCAGGAGTTAATTAAGCGGGGGTTTTACGTAATCTCATACCCTGAGTACGACCCGGAGCGTAGGGAGACCATCGCCAAGGTCCACGTTAGGTTTTCCAAGGGGCCAATCCACGTTAGGGGCCCGGTGACTAATCCGGAGGTTGCCGTGTTCTTTGACGTTAGGCTGCTCAAGAGCGGCCGGGAGGCGTTGGGTGCTAGGAAGTTGATCGTCAACGCGCCAAGTAGGGATTTGGTTATGAAGTATGTCGATAACGTTAATGGTGAGGTAATGAACATAGACATGAGTGGGCTGAGGGGGGCTGGCGTGGATTATGCGGTGCGGGTGGCCAATTTAATAATTAATGCGTTACTTGAGGGCGATGTTAGATAAATCCCTGGCTAGCTCGGCATTCCTCATCAATGCCGTGCCCACGAGCACCGCGTTGGCGCCCTCCTTAGCGAGTCTTAAAGCATCATTAACGCCCTTAATCCCACTCTCTGCAATGATAATGTTAGCCTTACCCCTGACGGCCCTGATTATTGAGACGGCCCTGTCAAGGGATACGGATAGGTCGCCCAAGTCCCTGGAGTTGATCCCAAGCATTACGTTTGGGTTGGTGCTAACGACCGCCACCGCATCCTCCTCATTATCAACCTCAATGAGTGGTTCTAGCCCAAGGCTCATGACGTAGTCCACGAACTCCCACAGCGCATTACCCAGTAGCCTCTTGATCAGTAGTACTGAGCTAACGCCCAATTCCCTGGCCTCCCTGACCTGCTCCTTACTAATCACAAAGTCCTTATACAGCACTGGTTTACCGTAGGTTAGGGCAGCCTTCACGAAGATGGGCGAGCCCAGGAAGTAGAGTGGCTCGACCAAGACGCTGAGGCCCGTGGCGTATTGACTGACTAGGCCGAAGTAGGTCCACGGATCTAGGTCAAGCCTAATAACGCCGCTTGGACTTGCCCTCTTATACTCGGCGATGAGGGCTAGGTAACCCTCGGAATTACGTTTCTCAATAGCCCTAACCATGCTTGGGGCGGTGGCGTTGGCCTTAAGGGCCTCCACGCGCCTCCTCGTCAACTCCTCAATAACGCTTAGGAAGTCCACTGCGTGGAGGCCTAGGGACTACATATAAGCATTTTCCAGCCTATATATAATACTGGTAAGTATGTATTTATCGATCGAGGATAATTACTAACAAACAAGGTATACATAAAGCTTTTAAAGAGGTCGTTGGGTTGGCCCATTGGTGAATTCCATGCCCCAATGGTCATAAGGAGGCCGGGCCTGGGCACGTACATAACGGCTACCTACCCAAATAAAGAAACCTTCCTAAACGCGGTTAAATGCCTATCAAGCGCCTCGGACTTCCTCGAGGTCGGTATACCAACGCTAAATCCCAAGTATGATGGGCCCGTGATAAGGAGGACGCACTTCGCGGCGGAGCGCAAGGGCTTGGATGCGGTTAGGGTGACTAGGTATGTCGATGTGCCGACGATATTGATGGGCTACGTGGAGGATTACGTAAATAACCTGGAACTAGTTGCTAAGACGGCCAGCGAGGTCGGCGCATCCTCGGTGCTATTCCCGGACCTATTATTCGAGCACTTAGACGCGCTTGAGACCTACGTAAGTGTGATGAGGGATTACTCGCTTAGGCCCACGTTCTTCATCTCGAGCAATACGCCGCATAGGCTGATCAGTGCGTTGGTTAGGTATGAGCCATTATTCATATACCTAGGCCTATACGCTGCCACGGGAATTAAGCTACCGCTCTATATCGAGAGGAACATTAGGGAGGTTAGGAGGTTGGTTGATAATGTGACTTTGGTGGTGGGCTTTGCCATAAACACGCCCGAGATGGTTAAGCTGGTGATAGGCGTTGGGGCGGACGCGGTCGTCGTCGGTACTGCGCTGGTGGATAAATTAAGCGACCCGGGTTCATGTAAGGAGTTCCTGGCCAGGCTTAGGGGTGGCTTGTCATGACCGTGCCCCATTATTGGTATAACATAAATGTTGACCTGCCAAAACCATTACCACCCCCGATTGACCCATACGAGGTGGACTCAAGGATAGCACTCCTCATGAGGATACTGCCCAGTGAATTAATTGACCAGGAGTTCACGCCGCTCAGGTACGTGCCAATACCGGACGAGGTCAGGGAGCTTTACGAGAGGATGGGTAGGCCAACACCCTTCAGGAGGGCTTACGGCCTCGAGAGGGCCTTGGGTAATGGAGTTAGGATTTATTATAAGTTCGAGGGTGCATTACCGACTGGTTCGCATAAGTTGAATACGGCAATACCGCAGGTCTACTACGCAATTAAGGATGGGGCTAAGGAGGTGGTTACCGAGACTGGCGCTGGGCAGTGGGGCTTGGCCGTGTCCCTGGCCGCCGCGTTGTTGGGGGTCAAGGCCACGGTATTCATGACGAGGAATTCCTACTTCAATAAGGCGCAGAGGGTCCTCTTCATGAGGACTTACGGTGCGGAGGTGTACCCAAGCCCAAGCGAGTTGACGAGGTATGGTAGGGAGGCGCTGAAGGCTAGGCCTGACCACCCAGGGAGCCTCGGCCTGGCAATTACCGAGGCCATCGAGTTCACGTTAATGGGTGAGGGTAGGAAGTACATACCAGGTAGCGTGCTTGGCTTCGTAGTACTGCACCAAACGGTCATTGGGCAGGAGGTCCTTCAGCAAATGCCCGAGGAGCCCGACCTAGTCATTGGCTGTGTTGGTGGTGGGTCCAACTTCAGCGGCTTTTCATTCCCAATGCTCGGCGCTAAATTGAGGGGCGAGGGCTTCGAGAGGACCAGGTTCCTTGCCGCCGAGTCAAAGGCCGCGCCCAAGCTGACCAGTGGCAAGTATATGTATGACTACCCGGACACAGGAGGGTTGCTGCCCATGGTTAAGATGCTGACGCTGGGCCATGACTACGTACCACCGCCAACCCACGCGGCTGGGCTTAGGTACCACGGGGCCGCGCCAGCCCTATCGTTATTAGTTAAGGAGGGGCTCATTGAGGCCAGGGCATATGGTCAGGAGGAAGTTATGGAGGCGGCTAGGCTTTTCGCCAGGACCGAGGGCATAATACCGGCGCCCGAGTCTGCGCATGCCATTAAGGCCGTGATTGACGAGGCCAGGAAAATGCCGAGGGGCTCCGTCATATTCTTCAACCTATCGGGGCATGGATTACTCGATGTCGATGCCTACAGCAACTTGGGGTGATTCACGTGAGGGAGGTTCTCGAGAAGATAGCCAGGGGAGTGGCCCTGAGCATTGATGAGGCCTATGAAATAGCCAGGGGGATGCTCACGAGCGTTGATGAGGCGCTATCGGCGGCGATTTTGATGGGCCTCAGGGTCAGGGGTGAGGCGGCCAGCGAGATCGCCGGCTTCGCGAGCGCCCTCAGGGACTTCTGCATCAAAATACCAATAGATGATAGGGATGGGTACGTGGATACCGCGGGCACGGGAGGTGATGGGTTTGGAACAATCAACGTTTCCACGGCGGCCGCATTAATAGCGGCTTACCTGGGGGCCCGCGTGATTAAGCATGGCAATAGGGGCGTGTCATCGGCCTCCGGCAGTGCGGACTTCCTGGAGGCCCTTGGCTTTAACATAAACATACCGCCAAGCAAGGCCGTGGAGATGGCCGTTAAGCACCGCTTCACCTTCGCCTTCGCCCCAGCCTACCACCCAGCCATGAGGAATGTAATGCCCATTAGGAAGAAGCTTGGCATTAGGACGATATTTAACCTAATCGGGCCGTTGGCCAACCCGGCCCTATTGACTAGGCAGTTGATTGGCGTGGCAGAGGCGTCGTTGATGGATAGGATGGCGGAGGCTACGTCCATGCTTGGTTATGAACACGCAATTCTTGTGCATGGTGAGCCTGGCATTGATGAGGTGTCCGTCTTTGGTAGGACAATGGTTATTGAGGTGAGGAGGGGCAGCGTGGATAAGTACTCAATAGAGCCCAGGGACCTTGGGCTCGGTATTCACAGGATTGATGATGTCAGGGTCTCAAGCCCGCTGGATAGTATTGAGAGGGTTAGGCGAGCCATCTCCGGCAGGGATAGGGCTGCCAGGGACTTCATAATCGCAAATACCGCATACACCCTATACGTGGCCGGCCTGATTAAGGACCCAAGGGATGGCGCGGAGTACGTGGAGTCAAACCTGGACAATGGCTTCTGGGACTACGTCAATGAGCTGGCTAGGGTGAGTAGGTCGTGACGCTGCTTAAGATTTGCGGTGTCACCAACGTGAGGGATGCGTTGATGGTCAGTAAGTACGCCGATTACGTCGGTGTTGTAATACACTCGTCAATACGAACACCGAGGCTCGTCAGTAGGGACGTGGCCCGGGACATCGTTAGGTCCATTAGGGGCGTGAAGGCCGTGGGCGTCGTTGAGGGCCTCGGGATTACGGACGCCATTAGGTTGGCCAATGGGCTTGGCTTTGAGGTCCTCCAGTACCATGGCGAGTTACGCCTTAGTGATGGTGTTGAGGAATTACTTAATCAACTCGGGATTAGGCTGGCGCCCGTGTTGAGCTACGTGGGTGATGAATCCATAATCGATAGGGCGGTTAGGCTTTCCTCAAGCCGCCACGTGGAGTACGTACTCATTGACGCGCCCAAGGTGGGGTTCGTGAGGTATGAGGGTGGCCTTAAGCTACCGCTCAACGTGATTAGGAGGGCCAGCTCATTGCCCAAGGTAGGCATTGCCGGCGGCATTGGCCCGGGCAATGTGGCGCTTGTGATGAGCTACAGGCCGTACCTAATCGACGTCAGCTCAGGTGTTGAGAGGGAGCCTGGCGTTAAGGATGAGGAGTTGGTGAGGAGGCTTGCGGAGGTGGTTAGGCGTGGTGGTTAGGAAGGTCCCGATTCAGTACCTGCCGAGGCCCAGGGAACTAACTAATTACCTACTGAAGTCCGGTGAGGACTTCGTGATACTGCTCGAGAGTGGTCCAGGCTTTCCAGAGAGGTCCAGGTACACAATCGTTGCGTGGGGGATCTCGAAACACGTAATTGTTGGTTGGGACGGCGATTTATACGGTGAGTTAAAGAGCCTTGTTAAGGGGCTTGGTAGGTTCGAGAGCGGTGACATAGCCCTCGGCTACCTATCCTACGAGGCCGTGGTGCACATGGAGCCGTACTTAAGGAATTACCTGAGGAGGCCTGAATGGCCGATAGCCGAGTTCGTGATCCCGAGTAACGTCGTTATTTACGACAACCTACTGGGCAGGGGCTACGTGAGGGGTGAGTTGCCCAGTAACGTCTCCATGGACGTGGGCGATTTCGAGGTGATGGGCAGGGTTGGTGGGACTAGGAGGGAGGACTTCATTAGGTGGGTTGAGTCGTCGCTGGAGGATATAAGGAATGGCGAAATCTTCCAAATAGTCCTGTCTAGGTATGAGGATTACTCCGTGAAGGGTGACGTGATGGATCTATACATGAGGCTCGCCGACCTGAACCCATCACCATACATGTACATAGCCAAGTTCGGGGATAAGTACATAGTTGGTACTAGCCCGGAGCTGCTGGTTAAGGTGGATGGCGATAGGGTTGAGACGCACCCAATAGCCGGCACTAGGCCGAGGGGTAGGGACCCAATTGATGACTTGAGGCTTGAGGAGGAGTTGATCAACAGCATTAAGGACAGGGCGGAGCACGTGATGCTCGTTGACCTAGCGAGGAATGACATAGGTAGGGTGTGTAGGTTCGGCACGGTTAGGGTTAAGGAACTATACGCAATTGAGAAGTACCAAAGCGTCCAGCACCTGGTCTCGAGGGTTGAGGGAGTACTGGAGCGAGGCAATGACATTGTCGATGCATTATTCGCGACGTTCCCCGCAGGCACCGTGAGCGGGGCGCCAAAGCCCAGGGCCATGGAGTTGATCGCTAAGTACGAGGGCGAGGCCAGGGGCCCGTATGCCGGCGCCATTGGGCTCATGCATGGTGGTGGCGGCGAGTTTGCCATAATGATTAGGACCCTATTCCTAGTGGGTGGTATGGCCAGGGCGCAGGCGGGGGCAGGCATTGTGTATGACTCAGTGCCCGAGCTGGAGTTCCAGGAGACTGAGTATAAGTTAATGAGCCTTAAGAAGGCCATGGGGGTGGCCTGAATGTACCTCGTAATCATAATTGATAATTACGACTCATTCACGTACAACATCGCCCAATACGTGGGTGAGCTTGGGGCCAAGCCCCTGGTGTTTAGGAATGATGAGGTCACGGTTAGGGTCATAGAGAGGCTTAGGCCCGACGGCATTATAATATCGCCGGGGCCAGGTAACCCACTCAATCCAAGGGACGTGGGTGTTTCCAGGGATGTTATTCAACACTTCAGGGGTAGGGTACCCATATTGGGTGTTTGCCTCGGCCATCAATTAATAGGCGTAGTCTTTGGGGCTAGGGTTAGGAGGGCTAGGACCATTAAGCACGGTAAGGTGAGCATGATTAGGGTCATTAATCAATCACCCATATTTCGGGGCATTCCCGAGCGCTTCGAGGGGATGAGGTATCACAGCCTAGTCATTGATGATATACCCAGCGAATTAACCGTAACCGCGGTCTCGGAGGATGATGGTGAGGTCATGGCAATACAGCACAGGGATTACCCCGTGTTTGGCGTTCAATTCCACCCAGAGAGCGTGGGCACCCCAGTTGGTAGGGATATACTTAGGAACTTTCTGTCCCTAAGTTGACTTCGTTAATTACATTAATTACCCATCGATAATTGTATATTTTTGAAATTATAATAGTTTATTCATTTTTATTAAATTATTTAAGTGGTTACGGCATGGCCAGCCCGTGGCGAATTATAAATTCATAGTTTGGCTCAATGAGGAGGTTAAGGATCCTTCAATACTCGGTGGTAAGGGTGCAAACCTGAACAGGTTGATGCAGTTAGGGGTGCCGGTACCGCCTGGCTTCGTCATAACCACCGAGGCCTTCGACTACTTCATGACCGCGAATAGGCTTAAGGATAGGGTCCTCAACATAATCGAGGAGGTTATTAAGGAGGGTAAGCCTGAGGAGTATGAGGAGGCGGGGAGGAGGATTAAGGAATTGATCCTCAGTACGGAAATCCCGAAGGACCTAAATGACGAGATAGCCAGGGCATACACCGAGTTGAGTAGGCTCTTCAATACCGAGGCCGTTGCCGTGGCCGTAAGGTCCAGCGCAAGCGCCGAGGACCTCAGGACGGCTAGTTTCGCGGGGCAGCAGGACACGTACCTAAACGTCAGGGGTGTTGAGGATGTCATTAAGTACGTAAAGCACGTGTGGGCTAGCACGTACAATGCGAGGGCGTTGGCGTATAGGGATGAGAAGGACATACCGCATGACGTGGCCTACATGGCAGTTGTTGTGCAGAAGCTGGTGAATGCCAAGGCCGCCGGTGTGATGTTCACAATAAACCCAGTCACTGGGGATAGGGGCGAGGTCGTTATTGAGAGTTCCTGGGGACTTGGTGAGGCGGTCGTTGGCGGCATGGTCACGCCGGACAGGTGGGTGGTGGATAAGGGAAGGCTCGTGATTAAGGACAGGGTTGTGTCGAGGAAGAACGTAATGATGATTAGGAGCGAGGCCGGATTGACGAAGACTGTGGATGTCCCGAGCGACATGGCGGAGAAGCCGTCACTCAGTGATGAGGAGGTTTTGGCATTGGCCAGGGTGGGCATTGACCTCGAGAACCGCCTTGGATACCCACTGGATATTGAGTGGGTTGTTGATGCGGATTCTGGGAACATATACGTTGTCCAAATGAGGCCAGAGACCGTGTATAGCGGTGGTAAGGCCAAGGTGGTCACGGAGGCCGGGGCGGCAGTAGGTAGGGTGGTGGTTAAGGGCATTGCGGCCAGTCCAGGGGTTGCAGTGGGTAGGGTGAGGATTTGCCTAACCCCAGAGGAGGCCAGGTCAAAGATGAGTAAGGGCGACATACTCGTGACCAGGATGACGAACCCCGACTGGGTCCCCTACATGAGGATTGCCTCCGCAATAATAACCGATGAGGGCGGCATGACGAGCCACGCGGCCATAGTCTCAAGGGAATTGGGCATACCGGCCATAGTGGGTACTGGGAACGCGACCAAGGTCCTCAGGGATGGTGAGGTATACACCGTAGATGCGGTGCATGGCGTGGTGTATGAGGGCGAGGTTAAGGAGTTGATAAGCAAGGCCACTGGGGAGGTGCAGGCAGCCGCGGCGCCCAGCACCAACGAGATAGTACTCCACATCTACAGGTCGATAAGGACCGCAACGGGCGTCTACATGAACCTGGGAGTTCCCGAGAAGATCGATGAGTATAAGGACCTACCATTCGACGGGATCGGCCTCATGAGGATAGAATTCGTATTATCGAGCTACATTGGCGACCACCCACTCTACCTAATCAGCATTGGTAATGAGGAGAAGTTCGTGAACAGGCTGGCCGAGGGAGTCGCCTATGTTGCCAAGGCCATATACCCAAGGCCCGTCATTGTCAGGTTCAGCGACTTCAAGAGCAATGAGTATAGGCAGTTGACGGGTGGTGAGAAGTTCGAGCCTGAGGAGAGGAACCCAATGCTTGGCTGGAGGGGTGTGTCGAGGTACGTAAGTAGGGATTACGAGAGGGCCTTCAGGCTCGAGGTTAGGGCGATCAAGAAGGTTAGGGAGGAGATGAACCTGACCAACGTCCACGTGATGGCGCCCTTCGTGAGGGCGCCCTGGGAGTTGGAGAGATTCATGGAAATACTCAGTGATGAGGGCCTCGAGAGGGATAGGGACTTCAGGGTCTACGCGATGGCTGAGATACCAAGCATAGCACTACTCGTTGAGGACTTCGCGAAGTACGTTGATGGATTCTCAATAGGCAGTAACGACCTGACCCAGCTGGTCATGGGCGTGGATAGGGACAACGACATACTCGTTAGGCAGAACCCGAGGTACTTCGATGAGAGGGAGCCAGCCGTCCTAAGGGCGATGTACGAAATAATTAGGAGGGCCCACGCAATGAACAAGAGCGTGGGTATATGTGGGCAGGCGCCATCGGTTTATCCCGAGATAACGGAGTTCCTCGTCAGGGCCGGCATTGACTACGTATCCGTTAACCCAGACGCCATAATATCGACTAGGCTACTCATAGACTCCATAGAGAGGAAGATAATACTTGAGGAGTTACGTGAGTTGAGGGGTAAGCTCATGCCGAGGGGTCCAGATGAGGAGTTCCACGAAATACTCAACAAGGTCTTTAAGGGATGAGGCGGCCTTGTGGACTAAATACTTAAAAACGATGACTATATAGCATAATTAATGCTTGGCCCCAACTTCATAGTTAAGGTAATTATAATAAGCGCCTCAGGGGCTTTGGCGCCAGGCCCATTGACCGCGTCGGCGGCCAGCCTCGGCGCGCGTGCGGGCTGGAGGGCAGGTTTTAATGAGGCGGTTGGCCACATGGCCGTGGAGTTCCCGTTAGTGCTTGCAATAGCCTATGGGCTCCATTACGTATTTCAGATACCCATTGTTAGTACCTCCTTCGGTATCATAGGCGGTGCATTCCTGCTCTTCTTCGCCTACCTAACACTTAGGGATGCCCTGAGGGGCGGCCTTAACGTGGATGATGCGCCGAGGTATGGCTCGGCCATTGCGACGGGTGCTGCGCTGTCCCTGTTTAACCCATACTTCATTGCGTGGTGGATTGGGGTTGGCACACCATTAATCATGGAGGCCTTTCAATCAATGTACCTAGTGGGCATAGGAATACTGTACGCCTCGCACGTGTGGCTTGACTACGCATGGCTAACACTAATGGCCTCCCTAGGGTCCATGAGTAGGTTGAGGATTACCGCCTACAGAATATTGCTGATGGCGTTGGCAATAGCCATAGCCTACTTCGGGCTATCGATGATCGTACCAATCGCCGAATCCCTTTTAATAAGGCCGGCATAGTTATAATGGCTGATGGCCTCCTCCGGCTATTTCGGCCCGTTTTTTGAGGATTTTGATATTGGTTCTATGATTAGGCATAGGCCCTGCAGAACCGTTGAATTCTTCGATAACGTCCTCTGGTCCTCACTGACCCTGGATTACACACCGCTCTATCTAGATCGTGAGTACGCATCCAGGACCGACTTCGGCAATGTCATAATAAACCCAAGACTGTTACTATCGCTGGTAATCGGCATCGCGACGAGGGATACGAGCATCAATACTATGGCCTTCCTGGGCATTGACTATGAGAGGCTGGTAAAGCCTGCCTACCCAGGGGATACGGTATGCGTCGAGTCCGAGGTGGTGAACAAGCGCGAGTCTAGGAGTAGGCCCGGCATGGGCATTGTGACGTGGGTTCATAGGGCATATAACCAAAGGGGCGACCTAATCTATGAGGTTAGGAGGAGCAACCTAATCTATAGGCGTGATTCATCGCCTTGGATCAAGTTCCTTAAAGGAGAGCCGGTGGGTGGGCTTGGCGCAAGGCCTGTGAAGGCCGTGCCTAGACAATTCAATTACTCAATGACCCAGTTAGGTCATGAGCCGTGGCTTGGCAGGTTCTTCGAGGACTTTAGGGCCGGCGAGGTTATTATTCATAGGCTTGGCAGGACCGTGTACCAATTCGATAATGTACTAAGCACCGTATTGTCTATGAATACCGCAACCCTGCACTTCGATGAGGAATACATGCTCTACCATGACTATGGTAAACCCGTTGTGCAGGCCCCATTCATCGCTGGTTTGGCCTCTGGATTATCTTCAATGGACTTGGCGATGAACATGGCGGCGGACCTCGGCATTACGGAGCTTAAGCTCTCAACACCCGTCTTCGACGGTGATACGCTTCATGCAGTTAGTGAAGTGCTGAATATCGACGCTGGGGGCGACCCGAGGTTTGGGGTTATCACTGTTAGGACGAGGCTTTATAAGGGCATGATGGGGACCGAGGTCGCCGCTATGACGAGGAGGATAGCCATATATAGGAGGGAGTACTCACCGTGGAGGTTCATATGGAGGTGAAAGGGCTTGAGCGCGCATGCTTATGTACGGCAATACCCTCAATGCCGTAGTGACGCCTCCAGGGCCTTCCTCGTGGCACCATCGATGTACTCCTCGCTTATGTATGCCAACTTTCCATGAAGTATCGTGGCCACTACGGCAACGTCAACCTCAAAGCCCCTGAATGGCGAGAACTTAGCCTTTGATCTAAACCTCTCCGGCTCTATCCTATGCCGCGCCTTGGCATTGATTATGGCTAGGTCAGCGCAGGAGCCCTGCCTAATCCCGGTACTGAGCCCGAGGAATTTGGCCGGTCTTTCCTGGAGGGCCCTCATTACCGTAGCTAGGTTGGTAAACCCACGGCGCCAAAGCGTTAGTAGGAGGGGTGCCGTGGTCTCGAGACCTACAATGCCAGGCGGCGCCTCATCATACGGCCTATCCTTCTCCCAATCGGCATGGGGTGCGTGGTCGCTGGCAACAATCGGTATTTCACCCCTAACGAACATGGCCAGCAACTCCCTCCTCACACCCTCATCCCTGAGCGGCGGATTAACCTTGCAATAACCCGGCTTCTCAACCCTGGCGAGGCACTCCTCCTGGCTTAGGAGCATGTGGTGCGGCGTCACGTCGAAGGTTATGTCAAGACCGCTGAGCCTAATCATACTTATTGACTGCGGGAGTGTTAGGTGCGTAATGTGGACCTTAGTCCCATACCTATGGACTAATTTAATGACGTTATGGATGCAGGCCAGCTCAGCCCTTGGGCTCCTAATCACGTTGTGGTATTCAAAACCCCTTGGGCCGTTGTATTGATTAATGATGATTGGGTCCTCACAATGCATTATAATCGGTATACCAACCCTCGCGGCCTCCATGAATAGGGATTCCAGGTATTGATCACCGCCGTACTCAAGCACCTCCTCAGGAAGTACCTCACCAACCGCGTAGGCGCCATTGCTGAGCGCATCCCCAAGTATCGACGGGTCCCGCGGAGCGCCGAAGTAATACCTTATGTGCAGGTTCGTCTTCCTACCGAACTCATCGATCTTCCGCCTGAGCAACTCCACGGTGTTTATTGGCGGTTTCGTATTGGGCATATCGCCAACCGCAGTATAGCCGCCCGCCAGCGCTGCCTGCGTGCCCGTCACGGCATCCTCCTTATAGGATAGTTCGAAGTCCCTGAGGTGAACGTGGATGTCCACAAGCCCGGGAAGGACGATGTACTGGCTCGGCAGCTCCAGCTTACTCCCTGCCTCTATCGGTTCATTACCCACGTAGGATATTTCGCTGCCGGTGATGCCGATGTAGGCATTCCTAAGCTCGCCCCTAACGTATGCCCTAGCCCTAATCAACACATCAACCTTGGGGGTACCCATTATGGGCAATTGCTGGTCAGGAATTAAAAAATTGTTTTATGTACTTTAGGTATTTAGCTTTACAACATCCTTAAAGAACTTTTCATAGCCCATGGACTCGATTTCCTTAACTACCTCCTCACCACCGACGTGGACCACCGACCCCTTGGCCATGACCACTACCTTGGTCGGCCTAACGTAGTGGAGTATCTCCGCATGGTGCGTGGTTACCAGTATTGCCGTGCCTTCCTGGGCTAGTCGGGCTATGGACCTGCCTATTATGGCTATGCCATCAACATCAAGCCCCGAGTCCGGTTCATCAAGCATTGCAACCCTGGGCTTGTACATGAGGAGTTGAAGCATCTCGGCCCTCTTAGACTCACCACCGCTGAAGCCCGCGTGGACGCCCCTTGACAGGTGCTCAGGCCTTAGGCCGAGCTCTGTCGTCAACTTCATCATCTCCGCAACGACCTGCGGGGGTGGTGGGTCCGTTATTCGCCTACCGGCCTTCTTATTGAGCATTGCCGTTATTAATGTCGATAGCCTGACCTCCGGGACAGGGGTTGGGTTCTGCAGGGCGAGTAGTATGCCCTTCTGGACCCTCTCCTCAGGGTATAACTTCAGTATTGACTCTCCATCTAGCCTAATATCGCCACTGACCACGTTGTACTTGGGGTTACCCGCAATGGTCAGGAATAGCGTAGTTTTGCCGCTACCGTTAGGCCCCATTATGGCCACGACCTCCCCAGACTCAACGGTTAGGTTTATGTTGTTTAGTATCCTCTTACCATCAACCTCAACGCTTAGGTTTACCACCTCAAGCCTCGTCATGTTTATCATCGTAGCCTCTGTGACACTGATTAAAAACTTTTCGGCAGTGTCTATGTTAGGCTTATCATTAGAAAACTTAATAGTTTAGTAATCTATAAGTATTCTAAAGAATAGTCATGGGTAGGGACGGCATTAAGCTCGAGGTTGCGAGGACTGAGGAGTACTCAAGCATGTTGGGCCGCGCCAAGCCCATTAAGTGGGAGGTGGAGATTAGGGGTAGGATCACGAGAGACGTTATTGAGGAGATAAGCAGGGTTAGGAATGAGCCGGACTGGATGAGGAGNNGGGCCCTTGAAATGTTCGAGAAGCAGCCCTGGCCGAATTGGCTACCTCTTGAGGGTAATATCGACCTCGAGTCTTTAGTCCTCTATGCAAAACCGAGCGTGGAGAGGGCTAAGTCATGGGATGAGTTGCCCAGGGAGTTGAGGGAGTACTACGAGGCCTTGAGAATACCCGAGCTCGAGGCCAGGGTTTTATCTGGGGTTATTGGGCAGGTTGATGGTGGCATCACCTACGAGAGCATTAAGAAGGACCTCGAGAAGGCGGGGGTCATTGCCATGAGCATGGACGAGGCCGTTAAGAGGTACCCCGACATAGTCAAGCAATACTTCGCAAAAATATTCCCACCCGAGTATAAATTCGCATCATTGAATATAGCCCTTTGG
>DAXY01000104.1 GCA_002506645.1 Vulcanisaeta distributa
CTCAGGGCCTCGTTAAGTACGTGCTCGGTTAAGGCCCTGCCAATGCCCATCCTCCTATAGTTTGGGTATATCCTAATGCCCTCAAGCCATGCCGTGCCCATTTCCCTAGTGATAACCATATTCACGACACCCACCACCTTACCACCGGCGGCTGCCACATACGCCGTGCCCTCGCTAACCCACTTACTTATTGCGTTGGGTACGTAATCACCCCATGGGATGCATTCCTCGTGAACCCAACAGCTTGATCCACATCGCCCTGTGGCACCTTCCTAATAACTAGGTCGTTAGTCATCAATGGCCTGCGACCAACCTTTGACCATGTAATAAAGCACTTAAGCGCGCCCTGTAATCAATCCCGTGGGCTCGCTCACGCTTAGCTTCAGTGGTGGTACGTTAATTGTGGAGGGGCCGGCCACGGTGACCGTGGTTAACGGTCAATGCAATGTGCTGGGTTGCCCCGTGAGTGGTTCGTTCAATGTCAATAGGTTTAGGGCGTTGCCGATATTGGCGAACGGCCCATGCACGCTATCCATTGATGGCGGCTTCATCAGATACGTTGATGGTAATACAATACCGAGCGATTGGGATAGGCTGGANNTAGTCATTGGTGAGGTTGATTCAGGCAAGACAACGTTAACCACGTACTTACTGAATAAGCATGTAGCCAAGGGCCTTAGCGTGTGCGTAATTGACGCAGACGTTGGCCAATCATCCATAGGCCCTCCAGGGGTTATCGGGCTCTCTTGCGTTAGATTACCAACGCCAACGCTCGAGGACCTGCACATGATTGGTGGGTACTTCATTGGTTGTAATAGCCCATCCCAATGCCCTGGCAGGTTCATCGGTGGGGTCAGTGCAATGGTTAGGGAGGCCCTCAGTAGGGTGCCGGGCCTAGTCCTCATCGACATGCCGGGTTGGGTAGTTGATGGGGGCATTGAGTTGATTAGGAATGTGGTTGACGCAGTGGGTGCGGACTACGTGGTGTCCATAGGCGTTAACCTACGCCTTAGGTCGGGGGTTAAAGCGATCAATGTCTCCAGGTCAAGGTACGTTAGGCCCAGGGATCAGGGCGAGAGGAGGTTTTTAAGGAATCAAGCCCTACGTAAGTACTTAGGCGGTGGATTGACCAGCATGAATATCGAGTTGGGGAGGGTCATTGGTAATTCGGTGATTGAGTGCGTGATCAATAACTGCGGGCGCTACGTCATTGATGACGTGCCCGAGGTCGCTCGACATGGTGGTGTGGTTAAGGTGCCCTCGAGGCTCTTCAACAACATATTCATCGGCCTACTACGTAGGGGTTTCCTGGCAGGTTTTGGGATAATTAAGGAGTTCGACTTGAAGGGCGGCACCGCCAATGCCCTGGTCACTACGGAGCACTTCGACGAGGCAGTGATGGGTAGGTTACGCGTTGACCCTGAGAGACTTGAGGAGGTGGATGCATTCCCACTTATTTAGCTCGAGATTAGTATAGCGGTCACTATGTTCAAGTTACTCCCCGTCCACCCAGTCCGTATTAACGTGTTCGTCCTCTCGAATATCACGGCGGTGTTGTTGCTGCGCAACTCACTCACCGGGTCCACACCAAGTCTCATCGCCTCATCGATTAGGTGGCCATCGGCCACGCAGCCAGCCGCATCCATGTTCCCGTCAATGCCGTCCGTAGCCACGGAGATCATGGAAACGCCATCAACGCCCCTGACCGATAGGGCAAAGCCNNGTGCACATTTCCGTTGTGCGCCCACCCCTGCCATTACCCACCACGGTCACTGTTGGTTCGCCACCGCTCAGTATTAAGCCTCTCCTTATTGGAACTCCCCTGAACCTGGCCTCGAGGGCTACGCTGGCTAGGTACCTACCCACCTCCCTCGCCTCTCCATCCATCCTAGATGTGAGTATTAAGGACTCCATGCCAAGCGATCTTGCGTAATGGGCCACGTCTGTGAGCACGTCCATATTGCTCGCAATTACGTAATTCCACGTATTAATCAATTCCTTGGGGGTCTCCTCAATCGACCCATTAAGTCCCTGCTCTAGGATGTCTCTGACCGCGTTTGACACCTTATCCCAGAGACCCCTATTCCTCAGTATTGTTATGGCGTCTCTATATGTTGTTGGGTCAGGTACCGTGGGGCCGCTGGCAACGGTGGCTGGATCGTCGCCGGGCACGTCACTGGCGATTAAGGCTATCACCCTACCACCCCTCCTGACGACCTCCCTAGCTAACCTACCGCCCTTGGTCATTGATAGGTGCTTCCTCACGGTATTGATTTCCCATATCGTAGCCCCACTCCTAAGTAGTAATTCATTGACCTCCCTAAGGTCCTCGAGGCCCAAGCCCCTCATGGGTACTTCGACCAGGGCCGAGCCACCGCCACTTATTAGGAACAGTACATAATCACCATCCCTAACACTGCTTATTAGGTCGAGTATTTTCATGCCCGCATTAACGCTGGCCTCGGTTGGTAATGGGTGCGTTGATTCAATGACCCTTATTTTCCGTAAACTACCTGGCGTTCCCCTGGGCACCACGGCAATGCCGTCAATTATTTTGTCAGAGGCCATGTCCTCAATAGCCCTGGCCATGCCTATTGAGCCCTTGCCGATGGCTATGACGTAGAAATTACTAACTTCATGTCCCATTATCCTGACCTTACCACCAACAGCGCTTATGGCCTTTGAGACCCTTAGGTATAGGTCTGAGGACTTGAGAATGAGACTCAATATATCACTCAATAAGTCACCACCAAATACGGGAAATACCACAGTATTAACGGCGGCAATTAATTTTTAAGGATTGGGCTATTGCCATAGTCATATGATTGATACTGAGACGTTGAAGGCCAGATTGAGGGAGCTTGAGGAGGTTAAGGATGAGGTTATCGAGACTGGGGTTAGGGTGAATAGGCTCTCGAAGTCCGTGATATACTCATTGATTAGGGGTGATGTGGAAGCGGCGCGTAAGTACATTAGTGAGATGGTGGAGCTCACGAATAGGCTCAAGGACCTAGTCACAAAATACCCAATGTACTACAACAACGCCGTCATTAGCCTACAGGAGTATGTCGAGGCAATGACCATGTGGTTCTTCATAACCGAAAACAGGATACCAAGCCCCGACGAGTTAGGCGTTGATGCGGAGCCGTACATAAACGGTATTGCGGACTTCACCGGCGAATTAAGTAGGAAGGCCACGGAGGAAATGATAAGGAATAACCTGGACTTCGCCCTAAGGGCTAAGCAGGTAATGGAGGAGCTCTACCTAGACCTATTGAGCCTCGAGCCAAGGGATTACGAGATGAGGAAGAAGGTGGATTACGTATCATCAAATATTAATTGGTTGAATGAGAAGATATTCTACAAGACA
>DAXY01000027.1:0-456 GCA_002506645.1 Vulcanisaeta distributa
CTTACCCATTGTTATTGCATGCCTGGGCTTACCCATTAAAATACTTTAATTTTAACTAATATATATATATCGCTGGTGTTATTTTGAAAATACTGATTAGGATTAATGAGGTATTTGTGGATTGAATTAATGATGATTTTGTAGGTTAATCACCGTCGGCCCGGTTTACATCACCGGGTCAGTGGGGACGGGAGGAGCTCATCCAATTAACCAGTCATTACCGCACCCCTTATTAACCTTCCTCGGCGTTTTTAGGCGTGTTTCCGAAAACTTTATAGTTTAATGCCACGATATTTATTTCGTGGTTGTCATACTTAGGCATTTAGCCCTGGAGGACTACGGCCCCTTCACTAAGTTGGATATTGACCTTGGCGATATCACGATCTTTGTCGGGAGGAACAATACGGGTAAGAGCACAGCACTAGAGGCCGCAACACTCCTCCTATCATCAACTAA
>DAXY01000027.1:500-2127 GCA_002506645.1 Vulcanisaeta distributa
CAATTACCTAATTAATTTAAGGAGGAATAGTGGGGTTGCCATCATCTCGGGGGACGTAGTTAGTCAGGGCGTTAGGCATGGTATTGAGGTGAGGGTGGTTAGGGGCATTAATGGATTGGGCGATCTCCGCAATAACGTAATACGGGAGGTCACGAATTCGATCGTAGAGTTAACGCCAAGATCTCAGGAAATAATTATGAACGCGTTTCGTAGGGTGCAAAAAGAACGTAAAGGTGGTAAGGACATTTCTGAGGCGTTTAAGGAGTTTGTTGATGGCGTGACTGCCGTGCTTAGTGATTATGTGAGTAATTTATTGGCAAATGCTGTTTTCCTAAGTACCTACATTGATGGTGAGCTACTTAGTATTGCATTACCGCCCTTAGGTGCGGAGGTAATTGATAGTATTGATAATTACGTAATGAGTGGGTTGGAGAAACTAGGGCTGAGTGATCTTGAGGCTAGGAGATTATTGAGAATTCAAGTGAGGCCTATTTCGGAGGGTCGTATTATCCGCATTAATAAAGGGGTGGGCATAAGGCCGGTGCGTGTTCAACACTTGGCATTATACTCACCCTCAATAGATAACTTGCCCCCGGACAAGCAGACAGAGCTGATTGACCTATTGAGGGGTGAGGTTCGTTACTTCTATGATTATAGGGATGGGCATGTTATTCTGGATTTTAATGGCGGCAGGGTTTCCGTACCTTATCACTTAATGGGTGATGGCTTTAAGGCATTAGTTAGTATGCTGGGGTTGATTATTGGCGGCATTGGCGTTACCGTTATTGATGAGCCGGAGGCGCATCTTCACCCCGGCTTCATGAGGGTGATTGCTAAGTACATGGTTGAGCCCAGGTTCCTTGAGAGCAATCAGTTTATTATGGCTACCCAATCCCTTGAGTTCCTTGATTACCTACTCAATGCCGCCAAGGAGGGGGGCGTGCTTGATAGGGTTAGGTTGGTTAGGCTTTACCTACTGCCTAATGGCGATGTTGATTATGAGCAGTTGAGCGGCGGCGAGGCGTATGACGAGAGGCACGAGCTCGAGTCAGACCTCAGGGGTCCCTAAATGCGTTTTGATTATCCTCTGCGAGGGTAAGCATGACTATGCCTTTATCAAGGAGGTGTTTAAGAGAATAGCACCTAATATTGAAGTTAGGGAGTTAGTACCTGGTAAACGGGATCAAATGATTAGTGATATTATAGATATTAAGCCTCCTCCTTATGTGCCGGTTATAGTTGAGGGCGGTAAGGGTAGGCTTGATAAGGACATTGGTGTTCTCATTAGCAAGTTGCGTTCTGTTCCTAGGTCCTTCATTAGGGTGCTTATTTTACGGGATTCCGACTCCGATGACGTGAATGGCGTGTTCGAAGACTTAAAGTCAAAAATTGAGGGGAAAATTAGGGATGGTTTTCCTCAGGGCATGAGACCTGGGTTTTCCTGTGAGCGTGGGGGTAATGTTGGTTCGTTCGTGCTTTATGATTGTACCGTGAGGTACGTGACTGGTTATGAGGTGTATCTTAGCCTTATTCCTGTGGTTAATGACCTGGAGGGCTTCCTCTCTAGGTATGGCAATGTTAATGATGAGTCGAGCCTAGGTAAAGCCATTGGGAGGGCGCTTGATGA
>DAXY01000027.1:2204-5566 GCA_002506645.1 Vulcanisaeta distributa
AACATATACTTCGCGACTTTGAATACCAGCCCCAGGGTTGCCATTGCGTATGGTCAGAAGTACTTCTTCAGAGTTGGTCAGTACATTTCCTGCGTTACTATAGTCATTGAGCGCGGTTCCGAGACTGAGGTTAGGATTATCGCCCACTCCGGCCTTAGGGCCCTGAGCTTTGGTGATTATGGGGCTAGTGCGTCTTATGCTAGGGAGGTTCTTGATAACATAGGTAATGCCCTTAATGCCGGCCCTAGGAGCGTGGTTGAGGTCGATTACATGGATGCGTCCAAATCCCAGTTACTGGGTTAGTAATTTGTTATTATCTAGTAAATAATGCTTAAATAGTTGATTGCCCTTTAATAATCGTGGTTGAGGTAATTGTTAAGGTTACCAGGAATTACCAGGTCACGATACCCGCGAGCGTCAGGGAGAGGCTTGGGATAAGGGTTGGTGATTTGGTTAGAATTATTTATGATGAGAATGAGGGTGTCATTAAGATAGTCCCGATTAGGAAGAGTAGGACTACGATTAGGCTCGGTAGGAGAATAACCGTTGAGGAGATTGAGAAGAGTGTTGAGGAGGTGATGGATGAGAGTACTCGTTGATACTAACGTGTTGGTGTACGATACTGTTGAGGATAGTGAGTATCATAGTGATGCTAGTGCCATTATTGATAATGCGACTGAGTTGGTAATACCCTCAATAGTGGTTCATGAGTATGTATGGGTATTGGCTAGGCGCTTAGCCGTAAGCCTTGACCTTATATCAATGAAACTTCGGGAATACCTAGAGGATCTGCGTGTTAAATACTTGCTTGAGGACTTAGGTATCTACGAGAGGGCGTTTAAAATGATGATTGAAGATGGCGCATCTGCTGCGGAGATGAATGATTACATAATTTTATCAACAGCAATAAATGAGAATGCTGCATTAGCCACCTTTGATAGAGATTTAGCAAAGAGAGCTGTTAAGAGAGGCGTCAAGGTTGTGCCGTGAGTACTATTGTTCACTTACCCCATTAATAATACCTATCCCATTCTGTAGTGGCTTTTTAATTAGCCTGCGGTAATTACTATTGATGGGTTATTCCTACCTAATGCCCAGTGCCAGGGCTGTGCTTACGCGGGATGTGGATGGTGTTGACCTTGGCGTAATCAGCATTGCCCCTGCCAAGGCCGGCACCGTGATTAATGCGCCTCCTGACCTTCTCGAGGTCCTCATTAAGCGTGGCGTCGCTTCCCTACTTGATGAGGATAGGGTTGGTAGTGAGGAGGTTCTTAAGAGGGTTTGGCTTGAGAATAGGGCTCCAAGCGAGTTGAGGGAGTTGCCGAGGGACTTCTATGTCCGGGCTAGGCTTAGCATGGTTGGTGATGACCAGAAGAATGTTAGGATCTATGCCCAGCAGTTGAGGGAGTTGGCCCAGTTGAGACTTAGGAAGATACTCATGCTCCTGGCCGTCAACCCAGGCATTGCGGATTCGAGGGATTTCCTAGATAAATTAACGATTGAGGAGGAGGAGCTCGTGAAATCCATAGCGCCGCTGATTAGGGAGTTCCTAAATGCGGTGGTGGGCCTGCGATGACGACGCCCGAGACTGCCGAGGTCAGCCTGGACTCACTCATTCAGGGGCTTAGGGGGTTTATTGAGTCGAGTGATAGGTACGTTGATGAGATAAACAACATGATAATACAGAGGAAGAGGTCCCTCGTTGTCGACTTTCACGACTTACTAATCAGCAATAAGGACCTGGCCGACATGCTCCTCGAGAGGCCGCAGTTGGTTATTCAGGCGGGTTCCGAGGCTGTTAGGCAGGCAATAACCGAGAGGGATCCGGAGCTTGCCAAGTCCGTTAGGAACTTCTACATGAGGTTTAGGAGACTCCCCGAGTCCCTACCCATCAGGAGGTTGAGGAGTGAGGTTTTGGGCAAGCTGATAATGGTTGAGGGCATAATAACCAGGCAGACGCCGCCCAAGCACTACCTCAGGAAGTCCGTGTTTAGGTGCTCCCAGTGTGGTTATGAGGTTGAGATTCCGCAGCCAACCACGGGCTTCATACAGCCACCCAAGCGCTGCCCCAAGTGCGGTGCATTGAATAGTATGGTGTTTGTTGAGGAGAGGAGTGAGTTCATTGATTGGCAGAAGGTAATTGTTCAGGAGAAGCCCGAGGAGCTACCGCCTGGTCAACTACCGAGGAGTATAGAGGCCATACTACTGGATGACTTGGTGGACACGGTCAAGCCTGGGGACAGGGTGTACCTAGTCGGCATAATGAACCTTGACCTGGCAGACCTTAAGAAGGGTAGGCCGCCCGTGGTCTCGAGCTTCATGGAGGTGAATTTCGTGGAGAGCCAGCAGAGGGAGCTTGTGGAGATCGAGATCACGCCTGAGGATGAGAGGAAGATACTGGAGCTCTCGAAAATGCCCGACGTTAGGGAGAGGATCATCAAGTCAATAGCCCCATCAATATACGGCATGGAGGATATTAAGGAGGCAATAGCCTGCCTACTCTTCGGCGGTGTACCAAAGGTTTACCCAGACGGTATTAGGGTTAGGGGCGACATACACATACTCCTCGTTGGCGACCCAGGCATGGCTAAGACGCAGCTCCTCAGGTTCGTGACCAAGATAGCGCCCAGGGCCGTCTATACCACGGGCAAGGGTAGCTCGGCGGCGGGCCTAACCGCGGCCGTGGTTCGTGAGAAGGACACGGGCGAGTTCTACCTGGAGGCGGGCGCGTTGGTCCTTGCGGATACTGGCGTGGCCGTGATTGACGAGATCGATAAGATGGACGCGAAGGATAGGGTGGCCATACACGAGGCCCTTGAGCAACAGACAGTCTCAATAGCCAAGGCGGGCATTGTGGCTACCCTAAACGCCAGGTGTAGCGTATTAGCCGCCGCAAACCCAGCCTTCGGTAGGTACCTGCCCAATAGGACCGTGGCCGAGAACGTGGATTTACCGGTGACCCTCCTCTCGAGGTTCGACCTAATATTCATCATTAGGGATGAGCCAAACCTCGATAGGGACAAGGCCATTGCTGAGCACATAACCACACTACATGCCGGTGAAGTCCCCGAGGGATTCACGGACATAATACCGCCGGACCTCCTCAGGAAGTACATAGCCTACGCCCGCAAGCACGTTAAGCCAGTGCTGACCCCAGAGGCTAGGGAGAGGATTGTGCAGTTCTACGTCCAAATGAGGGCTAAGTCCAGGGAGCCTGACTCACCAATAGCAATAACGGCTAGGCAGTTGGAGGCATTGATTAGGCTTGCCGAGGCGGAGGCGAAGATGAGGCTTAGCCCAGTGGTTGAGGCTGAGGACGCCGATAGGGCCATTAGGCTCTTCATGAAGTACCTGGGCAGTGT
>DAXY01000124.1:0-1767 GCA_002506645.1 Vulcanisaeta distributa
CGGCCGTGTTTATGGCCAGTGTTGTTTTCCAGCGCCACCGCTCGCGGATATGAAGGCTAGAGTGAACATGCGAGTTACCACTTATTTGATAAACTTCCTAATAAGTTTTATGTTCAATTGTAAAAGCACAAAACACTTATTAAATCCTGGCTCAATAAAATATTTAGGTTATGTGTAGGCTAGTCATTACCCTCGGTAGGTTCAGTAATGCCATGGACGTCCTGGTGGGTGTTGGTAATAGCCTAGTTAGGGCCGCCTCGATGGACCCGTACGGCAGGGAATTCCTAAATGAGGAGAGGCATGGTGATGGTTGGGGAGTACTAATTGCCAGGATTAATGGTGGGTCCATGCTCCACCACAGGAGTGTTAGGGCCGTGTTTGAGGATGATGCCATAAGCGTCATTAGGGGCTTCCTGGGCGGCGTCAATGGCGATGATGCCGTGTTAATGATGATGCATGCCAGGGCAGCCAGCACGGGCACGCCAATTAACTTATTCTCAACACACCCCGTTAAGGCGGAGACCGCTGATGGGCTTGAGCTCTACATGATCCACAACGGCTCATTCTATAGGGACGCCATTGCCAAGGAGGTTGGTATTGAGGCCGATTACGCGGCTAGGTTCAATGATACCTACATAGCCAACCTAGCCCTGGCAAGGCGGGTTAGGGGTGATGTGACCATGGATGACCTTGGTTGGTTGCTCAAGTTCGTGAAGACCGGGGCTAACTTGGGCATTGCCCTAGTTAGGGATGACTCAATCACGTTGGTTGTCGGCAGTTACTACAGGGTCGTTGATGACGGTAAAAGGGATGCGAGGGAGAGGTATTACAGGCTCTATCGATGTGAATTACCTGGTGGCTTCGTCTATGCATCATCCACGGTTATTGATTACTACAGGCCGAGCTTCGTTAATAATTGCCGCGCCCTAGGCAACGGTGAGTATCATAAGTATTACCTACGTAGTGACGGCACTATTGAGCAGGCCGGCCTGTGGAGGTTCTAGGCTGGGCATAATTGCTGTACCTGCCCTGCTCCTCGGGCCTAACGATCCACCTGTCCACGTACCTACCCATGTTCTGGAGAACCACGATCCTGCTCGGCTCATCCTCATCCATGTACCTGAAGTTGCCGCCAAGCCTATTAACCTCCTCGAGCAGTTTCATGGCCCATTCCCTAACCTCCTCATGCCTTAGCATGTCGCTCCTCCTCAGCCTATATGTCGAGTGGCCGAGGTGCATGTAGGACTTAACCTCGATGAAGTGTGGGTTTCCAATGAGCATTAGTTTTGCGAATTCGGGTATGTACTTGAAGTCGTAGTTAAGGCTCCTGATTAGGGTTATCCTGATGACGGTCCTGGTGTCCAATTTACTAAGAAGCTCAAGGCTCCTTAACCACCTCTCCCACGCATCCTCCCTATACATGACCGGCACATTAATCCTATAGAACAAATCCCTATTTGGCGCATTGCAGGATAGGTATAATTGAGTTGGCAGTGCGCCCTCGCGTTGAAGCCTCTCGAGCATCTCTGGGTGCTCGCCATTAGTCACTATGAAGACCGACTTGGTGCTTGGTAGGCTCTTCAGGTACTTAACCAATTGCGGTAGCTTCGGGTAAAGCGTTGGCTCTCCAGAGAGCGATATTGACCAGTGGGTTGGGACCAGGGCCTCCTTAGCCCTATCCTTCGACTTCGGGTTCCCGAAGTAGCCCGTCAACAACCTATACCTCTCCCTAAGAATTCCCTGAACCAGCTCCTCCGGGTCATCAAC
>DAXY01000124.1:1814-2636 GCA_002506645.1 Vulcanisaeta distributa
CTACATATCATACCCACTGGGCTGAACTCGGCGCACCTGTGGGAACCACCGGCTGGCGCTCCATAGAACTTAAACTTATAACAGCTCTGTCCCTTCACGAGGGCGCTCTTCGTCCAGTGGCATAACTCGACTGTTGAGTGGTTGTAAATGCCGTAACCAGCCTTCACCAGCTTGGCCCTAGCCTCGTCAGTTATGCGTATCCTAATCCTCCCACCAACCTCACCAATGACGTGGTACTTCAGGGACTCCCTAACCACCTGCCCAATGCCCTCCATCACTACCAGGCATTAATGCCCTAAAATTTAGAATATAAACTTTTATCTTAAGCACCATCTAACTAAATAACGCCACCAACCCTAGCCCAAAGCCTTGAGTACCAGGTTGGGGTCCTCAATTCATTAACGCCCACAGACCTATCAGGCGTGTACGGCTTAATATCCAGCACCGGCGTGCCGTTGAATAGGTCAAGCCCAGAAACCCTGAGGAAACGCCCATCCCTATTGATTAGCCTAACAATACTGAGGCCAATGGGGTTCGGCCTATGCGGCGAGTCCGTAGCGAACACGCCGACCTCAGGCAACTCATCAATGCTAATACCGAACCTCACAAGCCTCCTGGGCCTAACCACGAGTACGCCACGCTGCCCCTCAGTGACCTTATTGAGGAGTGAAATCACTATCAAGTGCGAGAATCCATCAATGCCCCTCAACCCATCCGCGAAATCCTCAAACACCTCAATAACCCCATCAACGCCCGACCTTGACGACCTAACCACGTCATCATCATAACCATGCCTAACAACCCCTATCGGCCTCAGGAATA
>DAXY01000043.1 GCA_002506645.1 Vulcanisaeta distributa
AAAGTTATAAATAGATGCTATATTTCTTGCCGATGTCAATATGTGTAAGGAGCCCAGCCTCTATAGCCAATCTAGGCCCTGGATTCGACATACTCTCGATGGCCATTAGTGAGCCGTATGATGATGTTTGCGTGGAGCTAAGCCGCGCCGGTGATCGGATTGAGTTTATTGGTGAGTATTCCCGCTACATGCCCAGCGACTTCAGGTCTACCACGATTTACCCAGTTATTGAGGAGTTTAGGCGGGTCCTTGGCGTGGACTTCAAGGTACATGTGAGGGTTAGGAAGGGGATTAAGCCCGCAAGTGGTTTGGGGAGTAGCGGCGCCGACGCGGCCGCGGTTGCCTACGCCCTGAATAGGATACTCAATGCAGGCCTTGATCATAAGTCGTTAATTAGGGTTGCGGCCCAGGGGGAGGTTGTTGCGGCCGGCGTGCCGCATATGGATAATGTGGCTGCGTCGTTGCTGGGTGGTTTAGTCATTATTAACCCGGTCACGGGTGATTACGCGAGGGTTGACGTACCCAGTAATTACTGGGTCTCCGTGGTCATTACCGGGAGTAAGCCGAGCACCAGGGAAATGCGTAGGTCACTGCCCAGTGTTGTCGAAATGAGGGACCTCAGGAATAACTCTGCCTACGCCTCGATGCTGGTGTACTCATTAATCACTGGCGATAGGGACGTGCTGGGTAGGGCCCTGATGGGCGATGCCATCGTCGAGCCTGTGAGGGCTAAGTTTTACCAGCACTACAATGCCGTTAAGGAAGCCCTACTGAAGGCCGGCGCGATAGGCGTTGCCCTGGCTGGTGCTGGGCCCTCGTTATTTGGCATATTTGATTTTAAACCATCTAAGGAGGAGATTAGTAGGTTGCTTGAGGACTACGAGTTGAGGGACTACACGTTGATAATAACGCAACCAAGCAATGTGGGTGTTCATGAGATACCCAATGAAGAGCTTAATGCTTAATATGCACTACGCACCTCGGCTATTGAATGGATGTCGTAATAATAGGCGGAGGGATTGTGGGAACAGCATTGGCGTACCTACTCAGGGCGAGGGGGGTTAGGGCCACTGTAATTGACCCAGGGCTTCAGAGGCCGAGGTTCCCACTAATTCACTCAAAACTGCTGAGGTTCGCCGAGGACATTGGGCTCGCGAGGATTAGCGAGGATGTGTATAGGGAGTTGTCTAGGGAGGTTGGGTTCAACGTGCTTAGGCCCATGGATTCAATAACGATAGTGCCGGAGGCGTGCTACGGCAATATACAGGGTATAATCAATTCATGGCGGGAGGCAGGTGCCAGCATACGCGTGGTTGATGAAGTCGGCAAATATGGACTTAGGAGGGTTAGTGAGCAGGAGGTGTACTTAATTAGCCGCGGCGGCGATAACCTCGTCAACTATGAACCCCTCATGAGGCTGGTGCGGAGTATTGATGGGATAAACTACGTCAGGGGTAGCGCCAGTATTAGGCTTGGTGATGGTGGTGCTAAGGTGTTGGTGAGCGGTAGGGAGTTTCGTGGAGACTACGTAATACTCGCCGCGGGCGCCTGGAACTCCGTAATTGCCAGGGAGGCCGGCCTAAGGGTACCATTACTACCGTATAAGTGCCAAGCAGCCGCATTCCTGGGTGGGAGGATTGGCGGAGTTGTTTACGACTACGTGCTTGGCATGTACATGAGGCCCCTCGGCTCGGTAATAGATGGCGCATTGAATGCCCTGGGCCTCTCAATAATCGTTGGTGGTGATGGTAATTCCCGAGAGACCGAGCCAGGTAGGGAAGTTGGCGTTGATCATGAATTCCTCAGTGAAATTGCCGGTAAGGTTAGGGCTAGGGTTGGTAGGGCGCTCCTCATTGGGTCTAGGTTTGGTTATTGCGAGGGTACCCCCGACATGAGGCCGGTGATTGGCAGTGTTGGTTTGGAAAACCTACTATTGATAGGTGGGTTGAATGGATATGGGGCTGAGGTTGGGCCTGCCCTGGCGCTGGCGTTGGTTAATTACGTACTTAGCGGTTCATGGCCTAATTACGCGAGGCCTTACCTCATTGATAGGTTCGGCGGTGATTGGCCGAGTACTTGGGACGTGAGTGTTGAGGCTCACGAACTATGCACTTAGTACGGCCTGAACTCTTTATTAATGCTGTTGGGAGTTACTGATTGGTTGATTACGTTGCGGGTTGCTGACTTGCCCATTCCGGACGTGCTTAGGGACTTCATAGCTAGGGAGAGGGGTATTCAAGTGCTTTACCCGCCCCAGGAGGAGGCCGTTAGTAAGGGCCTCTTTGATGGTAAGAACCTGGTCATGTGCACGAGCACGGCAACGGGCAAGACATTAATGGCTGAGCTAGCCATGGTCAATGCCGTACTCACCAGGGGAGTCAAGGCAATACTCGCGGTGCCGTTGAGGGCCCTGGCCTACGAAAAGGCCGGGGATTTAAGATCTTATGAAAAGCTCGGCGTTAGGATAGCGGTCACCACTGGGGAGTATGATAGGGAGGATGCTTGGTTAATGAATTACGACATCGTGGTCACAACGTACGAGAAGCTCGATAGCCTACTCAGGCACAGGGCCGAGTGGCTTAGGCAGGTTGGGGTCCTCGTTATTGACGAGATCCACTACATCGATGATGATAAGAGGGGCCCAACCATCGAGTCGATAATAGCCAAGGTGAGGGCGCTGGGCCTCAACACGCAGATAATCGCCCTATCAGCAACGATAGGCAATGCCGAGGAGATTGCCAACTACCTAAATGCCGAGCTCGTGATGTCCGATTGGAGACCTGTTAGGCTTAGGGAGGGTGTTTATTACGACGGTGTGATCTACTATCCTGATGGGTCCAGGGCCTTGATTAAGGATCTGGGCAACCCCGTGTTATCGCTCGTAATGGATACAATAATTAATGGTGGGCAGTCCCTAGTATTCACAAACTCCAGGTCAAACACTGTTAAGCTCGCCCAACAAATAGCGCACTACATATGTAATTACGGGGCTAAGCTCATAGAACCGGACGCACTGGCGAGGGTTTCGAACTCGATAATCGAGGCGTCCCAGTCGAAGCTACTTGGTGAGGAGTTGGCTAGGATTGTCAAGTGCGGCGTTGCCTTCCACCACGCGGGGCTTGACATGGACACTAGGTCCATCATTGAGGAATCCTTCAGGGGGAGACTGATCAAGGCAGTCGTGGCAACCACCACCTTGGCCGCGGGCGTTAATTTACCGGCCAGGAGGGTGGTTATTCATGAGTATATGAGGTACGAGCCCGGCATCGGCATGGAGGAATTACCAGTGATGGAGTATAAGCAGATGGCCGGTAGGGCCGGTAGGCCCGGGCTCGACCCATACGGCGAGGCCGTGCTCATAGCGAGGAGTGAGGATGAGGTTGATTACCTAATTAGGAACTACATAAACGCCAGGGTTGAGGATGTCAAGTCGAAGTTCCTGACCGACAAGAACCTGGCGACTCACATGCTCTCGGCAATAGCCAGCGGCTATGCATCAAGCATTGATGATGTCATGAGGTTCGTATCATCAACGCTCGGCTACGTCCAAGGTGGCTACGGCAAGAATGACCTCCTCAGGGACTTACTGAGGAGGAAGATCGATGACGTGATCAACTTCCTGGTAGAGTCGGGGTTTCTCGAGAGGAGGGGCGGCTATGTCGCTGCCACGGCACTCGGCTCATTACTAAACAACCTATACCTGGACCCATACACCGCGAATACCTACATCCACGGGCTAAGGGCTAGGGAGGAGACGAATGACCTGGGCTACACCCACCTAATTGTTCAATCCCCAGAAGTACCCAGGCTTAGGGTTAGGAGGAATGAGTTCGATAATTACCTAGAGGTCGTGCTCGATAATTGGGATTACCTACTGATTAAGCCGCCAATCAGTAGGGATGAAATTGAGGATGGGGAGTTCGAGGATGAGGAACTCGAGGACTACCTATCCGCGGTAAAGACCGCCGTAATGCTCCTGGACTGGGCCAATGAGGCCTCGGAGGATGAGCTCTATAGGAACTATGACATTGGCCCCGGCGACCTAAGGGTGTATAGTGACCTAATGAATTGGCTCGCGAGTGCCGTGGGGAGGCTGGCCGGCGCCCTGGGCATGAGGAGGCATGAGGAGAGGTTGGGCGTGCTTAGGTGGAGGTTGACGTATGGCGTTAGGGATGAGCTCATAGAGCTCGTGGCCAACCTCGAGGGCGTTGGTAGGGCTAGGGCAAGGGCCCTTTATAATGCTGGACTTAGGAGTGTTGAGGATGTCGCCAATGCGGATCCTAAGGCCATAAGCATGATCAGGGGCTTCGGCGATAAATTGGCCCGCTCAATAGTTGAGCAGGCACGGAAATTGGTCGAGGAGGGTAGGGTGATCAGGGCGCCCGTGTTGGATAAAGGGGAGGGCAGTAGGCAGGGGTTTACGAGGAGGAGGGGCTCACTACTTGATTACCTTTGATATCGGAAGTGAAAATACTTATATATTCATCATCGCAGACCAGCCTGGTAATGATTCATAAGGCAGTAATTACGGCGGCAGGGCTTGGCACTAGGATGAGGAATATGACCCTCATAATGCCCAAGGCATTACTACCGCTAATACGTAGGAATGAAGCTCCAATGCTCATACCAATCATCGACTTAATAATAACCCGCCTTCAGGAGGTTGGGGTTTCCAAGTTCGTAATAGTCGTCGGTAGGAATGGTAGGCCACTAATTGATTATTTAATGGATAGGTTATTCACAGACTCACTTAAGGCCCAGATATCATTCACATTTCAGGAAAGGCCCCTCGGCTTCGGCGATGCTGTGCTTAGGGCTGAGGACTTCGTGGATGATGAGCCATTCTTCGTGCACGCGGATGATGGTGTCCTAATGCATGGGTACCTCGAGGGGGTCAGGCTATATGATGAGTTAAGGCCTGACGCGGTCCTCTTCCTAAGGAGGGTTAGTAACCCCAGTAGGTATGGAATTGCCGTTGTTAGGGATGAGGGTTCATATGGCGGTTATGGACTTGCCAGGGTATTGAGCGTTGAGGAGAAGCCGAGGGTCCCAAGGTCCAACATAGCCATATCTGCCGTCTACATCTTCAATAGGAGGATATTCGATGGGCTTAGGTCTGTCAGGACCAATGGCGAGCTTGAGCTGACCTACGGCATTGAGAGGGTGATAGAGAGTGGTGGTGAGGTCTATGGATTATTGCTCAATGATGACTCCTGGCTCAGCGTTGGTGACCCGGAGAGTTACTTCAACGCCATTAATCATACGTTTAATTCACATGGTAAAGACTAATATTTATAATTTGACCGGACTATGTACTTACGGAATTTATGCTCATCAACATCATCGTAAGCAGGAACAGGGTTTCTGGGGAGGTTAGGACGGGGATTAGGCTAAGGCTCGAGAATCCACCGCCTGGCGTTGTTTATAGGGTCATTAACGAGCCTGTGGGGTTATCACCATCATCCAATGACTTCTATATAAGCAGGGACACGACGATGAAGTGGGTCCTCAAGGCCCTGGTGGAGCCCATCTACTCCCTTAGGCTCAGGGGCTTAACCCACGCCTTCTTCCTGAACCTATACATACCACGCACTCCGTGGGTTCAGGAAATGGATCAACCAATATTCAACCTATTCGAGAAGTACCTGGGTAAGTCCAGGAGGAGTTCGTTGTATGGACTGGCCCTGAGGACCTTCAGGTACCTATTCAATAGGTATGACGTGGTCGTGATAACCTGGACCCGATGGAGTAAGGAGGGTCTCGAGAGTGAGGGGTTTAGGGATGTCAGGGTTGTGCCACCGCCAATGAGGACGAGCTTTAGGAAGGTGGATAATGAAATAACCATCGGCTTTATAGGCGTTGACTACTACAGGAAGGGTGGGGATATAGCGGAGGACGTAATGTCGAAGCTGCCGAGGCGCGTTAGGAAGGTTTTCATTGGTAGGAGCCCGAGGAGGATTGACGGCATTGAGTACCACGAACCAATGAGGAGGGATGACCTACTCAGGCTAATGGCTGAGTTTGACGTACTCCTCTTCCCAACGAGGGGCGAGGCCTTTGGGTTCACGGCACTTGAGGCGATGAGCATGGGCATACCCGTGGTAGCGTCAAACGTTGATTCGGTGCCCGAGGTGGTGGGTGATGGCGGCATACTGTGTGAGGTCAATGACGTTAAGTGCTTTCTGGAGAGTACTAGGGAGCTCATAAACTCGCCCGACTACGCAATGGAGCTTGGGGCCAGGGCCAAGGCAATAGTTGCCAGGAGGCACTCACCCAGTGTTGTTGGTAAGGAATTATTGGCAATATATAATGAGTTAAGCGATGGGTGAGGCCCTGGGCAGGTAATTGAGGTTTTGATGGACCTGATTAGGCT
>DAXY01000044.1:0-806 GCA_002506645.1 Vulcanisaeta distributa
ATTGAGGGCGATACCATAAAGCTCCCCCAACCCTTTATCGTAGTCGCAACCCAAAACCCGATAGAACTCGAAGGCACATACCCACTACCAGAGGCACAACTCGACAGATTCACAATAAGAATAAGGCTAGGATACCCGAGGGATGAGGTTGAACTACTCAGGCGTAGGATCTCGTGGCGTAGTAATGACCCAACGCCCCAGGTGAGGTCGGTACTTAGCAGCAATGAGTTATTAATGATTAGGGAATTCGTGGAGGGCAACGTTATCGTCAGCGAGGACGTCATGAGGTACATAGTCAGCTTCAACGCCATTAGGAAGGACCCCAGGGTGCTTGCTGGGCCAAGTCCCAGGGGCTTAATAGCGTTGATGAGTATGGGTAGGGCCATGGCCGTGATTGACGGTAGGGATTACGTAATACCTGACGATATAAAGAGGGTCGTCATTGAGACACTGGGCCACAGGATTGTGCTTAAGCCCGAGGTAGCGCTTGAGGGGGTTAGTGGTGAGGACGTTGTTAGGGAGTATGTTGAGAAGATACCGGTGCCCAGGTAGTGGTCGTTGATGAGGGAGTTCTCGAGAGTTCCACTACTCCTTATACTACTCCCAATGGTCATGGCCGTGGCTGCGGTGCTTACGGTATCCAAACCCTACATACTCTCCATACTCTTCCCACTAATCACGTTGGTAATGGCCCTAGGCCTGGCCGGCAAGCCCACGATATCCATAACCCTCAACGTCGATAGGGACGTGATGTACGTCGGTGATGAATTGAACATGGAGCTCAACGTTAGGGTTCATGGAGGCAT
>DAXY01000044.1:829-2959 GCA_002506645.1 Vulcanisaeta distributa
TTCGAATTAGTTAGGGGTAATAACGTTCACGTGGTTTTTAAGGGATTTAATGACGTGAGTAGGAGGTTCACGTACGTATTGAGGGCGGTTAAGAGGGGGACCTACGCATTGGGTAGTGTTGATTATACGTACTATAACATCTTTGGAATTCACGAACCAATTAGGGGTTCAGTGAGGCTTAAGGGCGATATCAAGGTAATGCCGAGGATTAAGATAGTTGGGAGGGTGCTTGGTGTGGTCAAGCCAAGGCAGGGACTGCCCAGGTACCCACCCTCGAGGCTTGGTCCATACTCCACGGAGTTCAGGTCCGTTAGAAATTACGTACCTGGTGATCCCTATAAGTTCATTAATTGGAAGGCGACGGCTAGGGACCCCGGCCATAGGGTCATGGTTAATGAGTACGAGAGGGAGGGGCTTAGGACCGCCATAATTCTGCTGGACATAGGCTGGTGGATGAGGTATGGTACTGCGGAGGATAATCCACTTGAGTATGGGATATCGCTAATACTATCCCTAGGCAGGGTATTACTTAGGTATGGCTATAACGTTGGCCTTTGGACAATACCAATGGGCCCCAGGATCATACCCAGCTCAGGCATGGCCCAATACCATAGGTTACTGAGGGAGTTAATGGTCGTGAAGGCGCTGCCCATTAAGGGCTATGCCATGGACCCAGCACTATATAGGTTAATCCAGGAAACAGACCCGGCACTGATTATCGTTACTAACGTGAATAGGGAGAGCATTGGAAGGATTAATGGTGTTATTAGGCAATTGCCGACCAGGGCCTTGGTAATTGACGTGGTGCCCGACACGATACTAATGAGGAGCCTAGTGAAGGGGTTGCCCTGCAATCAATGGGTCATTAGGGGTAGGACAAGGCTCTATGGGGCATTGCCGAGGAATGCGAAGGTAATTACTTGGGACCCAGCCTGCGAGGGTATTGGCTCGTTAATTGCGAAAATACTGACGTACCTAGGCAGGTGGTTATGAAATGAGGTGGGTCTTGGCCGCATTATCATTGGTGCTTCCCATAGTGCCGTTCACGATATTAATGCCCAGCGCCTCATCACCAGGTCTAGTGATTATCTTGGTAATTCTCTCCATAGGGATTGTGGGGCTGCTCATGAATAACCCATCCATGGAGTCCTGGGCCGCATTAATCATTGCATTATTGGTCTCAATAACGTCCCAGGGCTATGTGCCATACCTACTCCATGCAATGCTCATCCCGATTCAAAACGCGGTTATGTTTAATGGATCCATAGTAATTATTGAGTATTCCCTAGTAACGTCTCAATTATACGGGAGTTACGTAAGGTACATTAGGGAATTGAGCGCCAGAGGCTACGACAGGGGCGAGGTTAATGAGGCAGTGAATGAATTGATCGAGTGGGTACTCGCGCTTCTTGCAGTATCACTATTGATATCGCTTGCGATTTACTACGTAGTAGCGGTAGTGACCACGCCATTGATAGACCCATTCACCGCGCTCGTGATTTTCGCAGTGACGTACATAGTGATTTCTAGGTACGTACTATCGAGAATGAGGGGTTCATAAAATTTCGAAGAAGCCGCTGAGGCACTCAATGACCTCGTCATTAATTATGGGGCGCCAAACAATTCTGTACCTACCCCTACCAATGGGCTTACCATCATTATTCACTTGAAACCAAACAACAACGAATGAAGAACCGGGGGCTATCATGATTTGGGGAGGCTCGACCGAGTAGGTAATCCTGCCATTGGCATCGATGACCTGCCATGAGCCAATACGAAGAGGCTCACTGCCTAAGTTAGTGAGGGTTATGTAGATAGGCTCACCGCTCAGGAAGGAGTCCCTATCTAGGTAAACACTGCAGGACATAGTACGCTAAGTAAATTTCCATAATAAAATATAACCATTAGTTAATGACTTAGTCCAAGTCCACGGCACTAAGTTACTGCACTACTTCAAGTGCGGGGNNGCATTGTGTTGGGATGCTTGGCAGTAATGAGGATGTTGAGACATTCATCATCGACCTAGTGGTTAGGAGACTTAACCCTCAGCGTAGGGTCAAGGCTTACATAAGGCTCCATGAGGACTACCTGAAATCGACGGAGAAATTTTACGTAAAGGGCGGCTTGGCT
>DAXY01000044.1:3072-4097 GCA_002506645.1 Vulcanisaeta distributa
AATTAACTCCAGTATGGCCAAGCACTCCACGCGAATTTCTACCACAAATTCATGGGTGGGATGGATTTAACGTGCATAGGGAGACCGTGCTTAGACTAATTGAGGGACAGGGAATTACCAAGCCAGGCGGGGCCTAGGCCATATGGCAGTGATGAGGTAGGGCTCATTGAGTAATTAAACATGGACCCAAGCCGCTGAAGAATTCGATGACGACACGCAATTAAGCGGGGTGGCATGGCAAAGGCTCGTAATACCTCGTATTTAATGCCATGGCATTGACTAATGGCGACGGTGATGGAGCGCCCACGGCCGTAACTAACGATCTTGGTGCCGGGGCCGGGATTTGAACCCGGGCCCCCTTGCGGGGACAGGATGTCTTGGCCCTGCCCTCGAGTCCTGCGCCTTGGACCTAGCTCGGCCACCCCGGCAGCTCTAATTCGCTGTGCGTTGATTTTAAAGCTTTTGTCATTATTTCCCGGCAAGTTTCATGGCTTAATTTAATGTAGCTCCTTGGTATTTTCACGTTCAGTCTCCTTAATTCATCCAAAGACACTGCCTTTGGGAATATTACTGGGTTGACCACGTCAATTATTAGTATCCTTCTTCTCGACCTCAGGTACTTCGTCAATACGTAATCTAGGTTGTCCTTGGGCATATCGCACCTACTCCTTATCGCATTCATTAATTCGCTTGGTTTTACTATGATGGAGTCGCCGACGGTAAAGTAGCCCCTGACCGACTTAATTGGGCTTGAGTAATAGACGAGGATTACATCGCCCTGGCTTACCGACCCCATGAATGCCCTGACCTCGCATTTCTTTAATCCCGACAGGATTTCATCGGCAAACCTCGGTTTTAATGCCATTAGGAGGCAATTCATTTTAACCAAAGGCCTTGACGAGCCTTGCTAAGTAGTCCCAGTACTCATCAACCTCCTTCTCAATCTCCCTAACATCCTCCTCAGTCAAGTGAGCAAACCTACCCTGCCTCTTCAGGTACTCAATTATTGGTTTCCTCCTTGACTT
>DAXY01000044.1:4115-4236 GCA_002506645.1 Vulcanisaeta distributa
CGTGGTCCCACTCGTATAGTGGGAAGTAGCCTGTTTCTGTGGCCAGCCTGGCTATTTCCACAGTCATCTCCTCCGGGTAGCGCCAGCCTGGTGGGCATGGTGCCAGTACGTGTATGAAGGC
>DAXY01000089.1:0-354 GCA_002506645.1 Vulcanisaeta distributa
CCCCTCCTGCCCGTGAATACGTCTTCGAGGCCCTTAAACACGTAATCAATGGGTAGGCCCATAATGGCTGTTGAGTACGCAGTCATCACGACGTTTGAGTACCTGCCAATTAATGATGGCAGGTCTATGTCATGAAGCTTCTTCTTAACCTCCTGTAGCAGGTCCGCGTAATGGAGGGTTAGTACATTAACGCCATTACCCCTTAAATAATCAATGACCCCCCTAACCGTCGGCTCAATACCTGCCTTACTAAAGAATTCCCTGAGCCTCTCCTTAAGCTCGTCCTCCATGTACTGTAGTTGGTCGAGCCTCGTGTTGAATGTTGACGTGTCAACGATTACGTAACCGCCGCGC
>DAXY01000089.1:376-708 GCA_002506645.1 Vulcanisaeta distributa
TCTATTGGGCTTAGTAGTCCTCCCCTCGGCTCATCGCTGACCCTAACCATGAAGTAGCTGTGCCTACCCTTAATGTTTGAGAAGTACTCCCTATCGCCTATTACGTAATATCCGGCCCTGGCGACCGCCCTCATGAAGACGTTAGCGCCGGTGTCTATACCACCACCCTGTGGTCCACCAATGACCCACATTATGTCCGTGGGCATTACGTTAAGTTTTCTAAAACCTATTATTAAACCTTCTCCCATTATAGAACACATATTGGTTACGTGAATCCACGCCCATGTTATCAATTCAATAAAATGCGGCAATATTCGAATGAATTAGTGAAT
>DAXY01000089.1:750-2564 GCA_002506645.1 Vulcanisaeta distributa
TATGTGGCGGCTATCACGGGCTTGATCAAGCCCCTACCCAGCACCCTGAATGCCTCGGCGACGTCTGACCTATTGGAGCGGACATTACCGATCATCGCTATGTCCTTCATTATTACGTAGCCAAGCCTCAATTGATACGTTTCGTCGGGGTTCACGTTACCGATTATGACGACCCTACCGCCACTACGCAGGCTCCTTAATGACTCCTCAATGGTTGGCGTCCCCACGGCCTCTATGACTACGTCAGCCCCAACGCCGTTTGTCAGGTCCTTAACGGCCCTGCTGAACCTAGGCTCCGTAACCACCTCATCCGCGAACTGCCTAATGAACCTGGCCTTCTCGGGCGACCTGGTGACCGCAATGACCCTGGCGCCCAATGCCCTAGCCAGTTGGACTGCGTGGATCCCCACACCGCCGCTGGCCCCAGTGACGACCACGGTCTCGCCATGCATTAGGCCAGCCCTCTTGAGGCCCTTATAGACCATGGCAATCACGCAGGGCGTGAAGGCCGCCAACTCATCAGGGACTCCACTTGGGACCTTTACCAACGCATTGCCGGAAACCCTGGCGTACTCCGCGAAGAACCCGTCAACATTCTCTCCATAGCTGAGGGCATTCACGCAGTATGAGTCGAGGCCCCTCACGCAGAATTCACAGGTACCATCCGGCTCATGAAGGAGTGGCACAACCCTATCGCCTGGCTTGAACCTCGGGTCCCTGGACTCGACAACCACGCCCACGGCCTCATGCCCGAGGATTATTGGGTACCTCATGCGTGGGTAGTAACCAGCCAGTTGTAGTAGGTCTCGGTAACACAGCGCTGCATAGCTTATCCTTATCAAAACATCGCCTTCGTTGAGCCTCGGCATTGGTACATCACGTACCTCGTACCTACCCCTCTCATAAACGACGACCGCCCTCATTAATTAATTACGGGCTTACTACATTTTAAGCAATTCCAACTTTGTCAATTCACCACGCCTTAAGCTCTACCCTGGCCATTCCATAGTCGCTGGGCTTCATGTTGTACAGCTCATCAATTAGGTTTACCTTAAGCGAGGCTGGGCCGGAGGACCTCCTCTCGGCCTTCTCGGCGGCTACCTCAAAAGTGACCAAGCCCTCGACCGATGCGGTTAGGAAGTCCCTATTAACGGCCATGAAGCTCGCAATTACCGAACCAACCATGCAGCCACTACCCGTTATGTACTGTAGTGCTGGCGTACCATTACTAACAATTGCACCCCTCCTACCGTCTGACACGTAGTCCCTGGGCCCCGTGATCACGGCCGTGACGCCGTACTCCCTAGCCAACCTCTCGGCAATGTCGAGACTGGCCTCGCCCAGCGAGTCCACGCCCTTAACCATGCCGGCCACGCCGGCCAGGGCCATCATCTCACCGCCATTTCCCTTGAGCACGCTTACCTCGACCTCATTGAGTATCCTTAGCACGGTCTCGGTCCTAAACCTCGTCGCGCCAGCACCCACTGGGTCCAGGAGGATTGGAACGTTATTCCTACTCGCGGCCTTACCAGCCATTATAAACGACTCAACCCACCTATCGTCCAGCGTGCCAATGTTTATATACACGGCATCTGCCTTAGACGCTAACTCCTCAACCTCCTCCCTGGCATGCGCCATTATCGGCGATGCACCGACGGCAAGGGTTACGTTGGCAGCGTCATTCATCACCACGTAATTCATTAAGTGGTGAATCAATGGCCTCCTCCTCCTGATCATCTGTAGGTCGTCCCAGTAATTAATCATTGACTTCCCGCAATAACATGCTTATTAATAAATATTAACAATGTTATTCA
>DAXY01000089.1:2716-3175 GCA_002506645.1 Vulcanisaeta distributa
CCTCCTGGCCCTGCCTCTTCCTGTTCGGCCCTATTATGCCGGCTATTAAGTGGCCCTCGGCAATCCAGGTGAAGAACAGTAACTTATAGGCGTAGTCCAGGAGCTCCTCCCTACCTGTCTCGCGGAACTCCTTAATCATGTGGTCCGCAATTTCCTTAAGGGTCCTCACGTCATCCCAGGTATACTCCTCATAGGGCTTAACCGTTATTAAGTACCTCAGCTTCTCCTCATCCTCCTTCGTGTAGTGCTTAGTCCTGGCAATGGGGACCATCGATAGGTAACCCCTCAATGCCGTGGCCTCGGACTGCGTGATCACGTTCTTAATGGCCAAGACATCAATCAATGTATTACTGAAACCAGTCATGGCGCGCGTCAATTCATAAACACCGGCCTTAATACTGCTGAGCTCACCCTCAATTCCCACGAGCCTCCCCTCAACATTGTTGAGCCTACTTTCAA
>DAXY01000090.1:0-937 GCA_002506645.1 Vulcanisaeta distributa
CACATTACCACTGGCCTGGGTCACGTGGGATAAATCCGTTAGGCAGTACGATAATAAATTAATAACTTACTTAAGTGTTTACTATAGTGGTACGGTATCCTGGGATGCCGTGGCAACTAACTATGGGGATATAGGCACATCCTATAGCACGGGTGAGTCGTGGACACAGGCTATATCGATGAATATATCCTCAACACAAGGCCCTGGATCACTTTATTGGGCGTACAGTGGTACGTGGGCGTTGGTTAAATATGATGCTTGGTACGTAGATGTAACGACTGGCTATACGCAATATCTAGGTTCAGTGACTGTTTCAGAGATCCTTTACGTGCCTAGGCAGGAACCGGTGGAATCCTTCGTTGATTACGGTAATGGGTCAATCAGCATACTATACTATGGCGCAACCACGGTATCCAGGGGATTAATCGGGTACTCAGTACTGAATGCATCCTCGGTGATCGATTATGCAAGCTTCACACCCAACCCACTAACTGGGTCGGAGCAACTCAGTATGTGCAATGGCCCGGTCTATAACACAACCACGCCATACGGTACAATGTATTACATCACGCTCGGTGGGATTAGGCATGCCGCGAATACGGCTCAATTGGGCACCGGCATTGGTTCGTTGGCCGCAGGTGTTGTGTCACTTGCAGTGCCTTCGCCATATAGTATAATAGCGGGTATTGTGGCAACGGGGCTTGGGATAGCAAGTACTATACTGCCATCGTCAAGCACTACCGTCACAAATACCCAGCTAGAGTTGCTTGGTATTGGTAGTGGCACGAACCTTTACGTATCCGTCGTGGTGGCGTCCAAGGCCTTTGGGATACCGACCTTCGGCTTCATACTTAATGCGACGAATTACTACGGGAACCCGCAGTCGTATAGGTGTGATTATGGGGAGGTGGTGAGTATAGGGTAGTCTAGGGACGGG
>DAXY01000090.1:984-2575 GCA_002506645.1 Vulcanisaeta distributa
TTTCCTTAAGACTAAGGAGGATTATGAGGGGATGTTCGTAATCCCCGCGGTTCGTCCGTCCACATTCATCGGGGACCGCCTCGGTCCTCTCTGGGACTGTCGCGGTGTTAATGCGTTAATGCCCATGCTTATAAGTCTTTGGGTTAAAGAAATTGTTTTAAAGGGGTTCATTGGGCGTGGCTTGATGGTTGAGGTCATTGTTAAGGAGATGCCGGAGAGGCCTAGGCCTGGTGAGAAGGTTCAGTTACCCAATGGTGAGTTTGTCAGGGTTAGGCATGTTGGTATTCCATGGCTTTTACCACCTAAGAAGGTCTGTAATGACCCGGAGTGCCCATGGCATGGCCACCTAAGCGTTAGGGGCCAGGTATTCGCGGTCACCGTCGAGGCAATTCACGGTAGGACTGCCACGGTGATTCATGAGTGGCTCCATTACGACCCCAAGTACAAGAGGTATGAGAGGAGGAGGAGGAAGATGCATGTTAGGGTCCCGCCATGCATTGACGTTAGGCCTGGCGATTACGTGTACATAGCGGAGACTAGGCCCTTGGCAAAGACCGTTAGGCACGTGGTGATTGGCAAGAGGGACGACGTTACCGAGGTCAAGTCCCAGGTTCTTAAGGCTGAGCAGTCGCAATAATCCTTAATAATGCCAGTACCCGGGAATGCCCAATGCTTTATGACGCGCATGCCCATTTGCATGAGTTCCTGGAGAGCAGGATTGCGGAGTTCGTTAGGGAAATAACCATAGCCGCGGTCTCCGATGATTACCCATCCTCCAGAAAGACGGTTGAGTTATCGAGTAATTACGACAATGTGGTGCCCTGCGTTGGGATTCACCCATGGAATGTGGATAAGGTGAGTATTGATGAGCTTAGGCAGGTTGAGAAGTTGGTGGCTGAGGCGAAGTGCATTGGCGAGGTTGGCCTAGATAGGAGGTTTGTCCCACAAACCTTTGATAGGCAGTTGGAGTTCTTCCAAACCTTCGTTAATTGGGCCAGGGATTATGACCTGCCGCTGAATATCCATGCACCCGACGCGTGGAGGGACGTGCTTGAGATCATTAGGAGGGCAGATGTTGATAAGGCCCTATTCCACTGGTACACGGGTCCCCTAAACCTCATACAGGAATTGAGGGATTACGGCTATTACATATCGATAAACGCCGCTATAAAGATTCAGGAGAAGTCCAGGTCAGTGGCTAAGGAGGCTCCGCTGGGCATGATACTTCTGGAGAGCGATGGACCCTATGAGTATAGGGGCATTACCCTGGAGCCGCCCATGGTTAAGGACGCCGCAGTAATCATAGCCAGTATTAAGGGCGTGAGCGTTGAGGATCTTTGGGACGCCGTGGCCGACAACTTCTCTAGACTTTTCAACGTGTAGTACTTACCCTATTTATAAATTGATACTCTACGCTCGAAATAACGTACATGCAGTATCAATAGTAATAATTATTAAGCCCTCAATTAAGGGCTTAATTCCGTATGGCGGAAAAGACAGGGCCTTTCCAGAAGGTGGTTGTTGATCAAGACATATGTATCGGCTGTGGTGCCTGTGTTAGTGTGTGTCCGTACCAGGCGTTGGAGCTTGA
>DAXY01000081.1:0-640 GCA_002506645.1 Vulcanisaeta distributa
TTTCCGCCCATGCCTTTCATGGAGATATATCGTATAGATTTGCAGGTTAATTGTTTCGGTTAAGTTAGGAAGAAACCCTAGCTTTGGGATTGGTTATTGTTGAGGTTTTCCGAGAGTGGTAGACCGGGACTGGTGGGGTTGGGAGTGATGAAAGCGGTGAGGGAGGTAGGTTCTGGGTAATACTTGGTAGGTGACGAAATGCAATCTTTTATTAATTAGTTATGCTTTTGGTTTATTAGTGCCTAGTGATGCCTTGGTTAGGCTTGCCAGGGATCTACGTGATTCGGGGTTTAGGGGTGTTGTTAGGGCCTACTATGTTAGGGGTTGTTTTGGTTTGTTGAGTATTGAGTTCATTATTTACAGGAGGCCGAGCGCGGTTAGGAGGTTTTGGGTTAGGTTTAGGAGGGCTGTTGAGGCCATTCCCTCGCTCATTGTTGCGGTGGTTATCGGCTTCATCATCGCCCTAATAATGAGGTGGTTCGTTTAACGAAGTAGTGCATTTCTTAGGAACTTCATTACGGTGCCCAGGTCCGCATTTTCCACGCACCCGCTCTCTATGACTTCATAATCATCGCTTATGAGGACTAGGTGCATGCAATCATCACTTCTAGTCATTAATCTGTAGGTGCGTCCTCCGTAG
>DAXY01000081.1:667-1024 GCA_002506645.1 Vulcanisaeta distributa
TACCTGCCCCTCTGCATGATAATTGCTTGGTTTTGCTGGCTTAATTATTGCTGGTTATTTTGCCTAATTACGGTGCTTGTGTTACCGCGTTAGGAATCCGAGGGCCCTCAGGGTATTGATCTCGTTATTTATTTTTGACCCAACAATCTCCAGCGCATACTTGCACTGGCTTGCGCAGTTCATGGTTAATTCCCTGGCATAGCCCGTGTACTTACTTGGCGTTAACCCACGCAGTACTTCGTCACTGACGCCTAACTCATTTAATGCCTTCTCGTAATCCCCAGCGCTCATTCTCGACCCCCTGAATATGGCCAGGGCCTTCTCGTACGCATCGGCCATGCCCAGCGCCCTAAGTCT
>DAXY01000081.1:1079-5182 GCA_002506645.1 Vulcanisaeta distributa
AGCACGGTGCTCAGCCTCCTCACGCCCAGTATCACGTGGCCAATGCCGAGCCCAATATTCCTCTTAATGGTTGAGTCGCTCAAATCCCTCTGGAGCCTACTGACCTGGATGTACCTACTGATTTCCATGAGTATTGAGGAGCCTAGCTTGAGGTTGCCCTCGGCATTCTCCAGATCCACTGGGTTCACCTTGTGGGGCATTGTGGATGAGCCTATGGGCCTACCGCGGATGTGTATGTAGCCGAGCATGTTATAGATCCATAGGTCCTGGGCCAGGTTAATGAGTGCCTGGGACATTAGGCCTATGGACGTCAGTAACTGGGCCAGCGAGTCTGGGGGTAGTACCTGGGTGGTGACTAGGGCTGGCTCGAATCCAAGCATCCTAACGAAACCGCCCAACTCCTGGGGCCAGTCGATGTCCCTACTTATCATTGGGAAGCTCGCCATCGAGCCCGTGGCCCCTGACACCTTTCCCTGGAGCTTTATGTCCGCGAGGACGCTTAACCAATGGACTAACCTACAGGCGTGGTAGGAGAGTTCCTTACCGAGGGTTGTTGGCGTTGCCGGTTGCCCATGCGTCCTCCCAAGCATTGGTAAGTCCGCGTACCTCTCCATTAGGTTTGTTAGCGTGCCCAGTAGGTTGGCTAGTTCGGGCATTAGGAATTTGTACATGGCTACCCTAACGAGGATTCCGAGGGCTAGGTTATTCACATCCTCCGACGTCAAGCCCAGGTGGGTTAGGTGGGCTATCCTGCCGAGACCAATGCCGCTTAGCTTCTCCCTGAGTAGGTACTCGATGGCCTTAACGTCATGGCCGAGCCTGCCCTCGAACTCCCTGAACCTACCATAATCATCATCGTTGAGAGACAGCGAGAGTAGTTTCCCCCTCTCCTCATCCGTCAATGGCCTAATGAGGCCGGCCCTGCCCAACGCATTGACTAGGAAGTCTAGGTATAAAACCTCAACCCTAAACCTATACCTCACGAAGGCCCTTTCGGAAATAGCCGCCGCATAATCCCTCAACTCCCCGTAGTACCTATCGTCGAGTGGCGATACGTAGTCCACAGGAACTGCACGTGACGTTGCTTAAAAACTTAATTTAATAATGATTGTTCATGATATTACGCACACTTACTGAAGCAATGCTTAAATAGGTGCGGTCATCCTTAATTAAAAAGTGCCGTTAACTATCGTTGTCGGTGGTTGGTTCGGCGATGAAGGTAAGGGCAAGGTAGTGTCTTACATAGGTCTCGTTGATAGGCCAAGCATTTGCGTTAGGACAGGCTCCATAAATGCTGGACATACGGTCAATCACGGCGGTAGGACCTGGAAGCTCAGGATATTGCCGTCATGCTTCATTAATGAGTCGACAAGGCTCATGATCGCGCCGGGCGCCCTGTTAAAGATTGATGTATTATTTAAGGAGATTGAGGAGACCGGAAGTAGGGGTAGGGTTTGGGTTGATGAGAGGACCGGCGTCATTGAGGATAGGCACGTAGAGAGCGAGAGGAGTAATGAATACCTCATGAAGGTCATAGGCTCCACTGGGCAGGGCGTAGGCGCGGCAATGGTTGATAGGGTGTTGAGGGTTCTCAAGACCGCGAAGGACTTCCCAGAGCTCAGGGGGTTATTGACAGACGTAAGTAGGGAGGTTAATGAGGAGTTGGATAGGGGCGGCAGCGTCATTGTCGAGGGGACCCAGGGAACATTCCTGAGCCTATACCACGGTACATACCCATTCGTAACCTCGAGGGACACAACCGCGGCCGGCGTGATAAGCGAGGTTGGGGTTAGTCCAAGGCTCGTTACCGACATAATACTGGTGTTTAAGGCCTACGTAACCAGGGTGGGGGCTGGGGAATTACCTGGCGAGTTGGGCATGGATGAGGTCATTGCCAGGGGATGGGCGGAGAGGGGCACGGTGACTGGTAGGCCTAGGCGTGCGGCCCCATTCAACATAGACCTAGCGAGGAGGGCTGTCATGCTTAATAGGCCGACTCAAATAGCCATTACAAAGTTTGACGCATTGTTCCCGGAGGCCCGCGGTAAGAGGAGGTGGGGCGACCTACCCATTGAGGCGAGGAGGTGGATTGAGGGCATTAGTGAGGAGTTGAAGGTACCAATCACGCTGATAGGCACTGGTGAGGACTCAATGGACATGATTGACATGCGCCGCGAGGTGATGGGCCCGTGATATACGACGTCGCGATAATAGGCGGGGGCCCTGCGGGGTTGTTCGCGGCCTACGAGATAGTGGAGAACGCGAGGGACGTGAGCGTGGTACTGATCGATAAGGGATACATGCCCAGGCAGAGGCATTGCCCACTGGCTAAGGTTGGTAAGTGCGTCTGCGTGCCCTGCCACATAACCCACGGCATTGGTGGGGCGGGGCTGTTCAGTAGCGGGATAATCAACCTCAGGCCTGACATTGGTGGTGACCTGCAGGAAATCCTAAACAGCTGGGACGCGGCCAACCTACTCATCAACTACATTGATAGTGTGTTCCTCAAGTTCGGGGCGCCTCGGGACAGGGTTTTCGAGCCGAAGGGGCAAGCCTTCGAGGAGTACCAAAGGGCCTTGGCCAGGGTCGGTGCGCAGCTCGTGCCTATTAGGCAGAGGCACATAGGCACTGACGGCTCCACGAGGATTATTGAGAACTTCGCCTCATACCTCACGGAGGCCGGCGTGAAGTTCGCCATAGGCACCTCGGTTGAGCATATCGAGAGGGGTGATGGGCACTTCTCATTGATGACTAGGAGGGGCGTTATTGAGGCTAGGACGGTCCTAATAGCCCCTGGCAGGGCCGGGGCTGAGTGGTTTAGGGATGAGGCCAGGAGGTTAGGTATTGAGTTAATGCCTAACCCACTGGATGTTGGCGTTAGGGTTGAGGTTCCGAAGTACGTTATGGACCCCGTGACCAACCTATACATGGACCCAAAGATCATAATGTATACGAAGAGCCACGACGATAAGGTCAGGACATTCTGCGTTAACCCAGGAGGCTTCGTGGTCATGGAGAGGTATGACGACGGCACCGTGGGCGTCAATGGGGAGACTTACGTGGATAGGAAGAGCGGTAACACGAACTTCGCATTACTGACCTCCATAAGGCTCACAGACCCGATGGAGGACACGATTGAGTATGGTAAGTCAATTGCGAGGTTGGCCACGAAGCTCGGCGGTGGTAGGCCGATAATACAGAGACTTGGCGATCTCGAGGATGGCAGGAGGTCCACGTGGGATAGGATTAGGAGGAACGTTATTGAGCCTACCATGAAGTTCGTAACTCCTGGGGACATCGGCATGGCGCTGCCGCATAGGGTCCTCGACAACCTACTGGAGTTCCTGCACAAGGTCGATAATGTAATACCTGGGCTCTCCTCAAAGTACACACTACTCTATGCGCCGGAGATTAAGTACTATAGCATGAGGGCCGTCGTCAATAAGTTCATGGAAACCACAGTGGATGGAATATTCGCGGCCGGAGATGGGGCCGGCCTATCCAGGGGAATAAACGTGGCGGCAGCGACGGGCGTGTTGGCGGCGTGGGGCATACTCACGAAGTTAGGTAAGGATGTGAAGAATGAGTTGATAAATAAGGTTAAGTAAGGATAGAAGAATTCCTCAAATTAGTGCTGAAGCCCCGCCCTGACGGGATGATGAATTCAGCCTTGGCTGAGAAAAATACGCTAAACATAATTCGCCATGGAACGGCAATTACTGAACAAAATAATGCACCACGTAGTATTGATAATGGACTTACCACCAATATTGAGGGTGTGAAATAATAGAGTAAATAATGGAGGGCATAAAAATGAATAAAATAAGGCTTAAAAACGCCGGAAGTAAATAAGGCATGCCCCGGTGCCCGAGTGGCCTAAGGGGCTCGGCTGCAGCGTTCCTGAACGTGGAGACCGAGTTCTTCCCGGGTTCGAATCCCGGCCGGGGCTCCAATTCCTACACCTAGGGTTGGCAGGTTATAACCACGTAGAGGTTAAGCTCGTAATCATCCAAGCCCTTATTCGCGCCAAGTGGGTACGCCGTATAACCTGGCTAAAACTAAATTACGCCATTCGAGCCCGCCTAGGCACTCAACTCAATGCC
>DAXY01000081.1:5228-5897 GCA_002506645.1 Vulcanisaeta distributa
GCGGCTCAATGCGATCTCGGCGACGCACAACATTGCCGATTCAGGGAACTTACCTCCCCGTCCTTAGCGGTCCTACGCCCAGTTGGCTATGAATATTAATAAATATGTCCCGATCCCTAATTACTGCCGTGGGCATTGTTGAGTCGCTTAAGGACGTGGACTGGGCGAGCCTCGGCGTTAACCTAGTCATTGTTCACGGTTCAGTATTATGGAGTAGAAAGCCTAATGATGTGGACTTAATAATTTTTGTAGACAGTGGTGTAAATGCCGATGATGCGGCGTTGAGGGTCGCCGAGGTTGTTGAGAGGAGGGTTGGTTTAGTGGCCGACGTTTATGCCGTGAGTGACCCATCTAACGCCAACTGCTTCCTTATATGGGAGGCCCTTAGGCATGGTATGATTATTTACCAGAACGATGCCGGTAGGGGTTTGCTCGTTAGGACCATAAACATCTGCTACGACTTCATGCTCTCACGCATCAAGTTAAACTACACGGAGACCCTCGTGGACAGGGTGGTGGGAAATGCTCCATGATAAGCTCCTGGAAATAATAGCAACCCACACGGAGCTGCTTGATAAGATGAGGAGCAGGGGCATTGATTGGAATGATGGAATTAACCTGTACGCCATATTACATGCATTGCAGGTTCATGCCCAGGCAATGATAGAT
>DAXY01000038.1:0-3372 GCA_002506645.1 Vulcanisaeta distributa
AGACTTCCTAATTGCAAAACCACCCATCATAGCCCTAAACAACACCCACCCCAGCATTAAAGTGTGAAGGAGGCGTTAACTCTGTGGTTTATCCACTGATTTTACGTACTTCCTTAGGAAGGCTAGGGCGATCAACACTGGTGGTATCAACACAATGAATGTACTCCTAATCCCAATTAAGTCAGCTATGTAGCCCGTTATTGTCGGCGTTATTATGCCTATTAGCATCATGAATGAGAAAAATAGGCTATTGGCAGCATTCCTATGCTGTGGCTTGAAGGCCCTTGATATTGAGACCACGGAGAGTGGGTAAGTGGTCCCGTGCGGTATGCCTAGTATTAGTAGGGCTATTGCGTAGATCAATGGGTTGTTGGTAAGTACTATTATTAATACGCCAATTGCCGTCATTGTCACGGCACTGGCCATATACGGCCACAACCTCTCCGCAGGCCTTATCGACAGGTACAACCTACCGAGGAATGACGTCACGAAGAATAGCGAGAACAAGATCTCAACCATTGAATAGCTAATATTGAAGGTATCCCTGGCGTATATGCCGCCAAAGGCCATTAGGAAGGAGAAGACCACGTTATAGGTTGCTATGTTAAGGACCGCTGTTATGAATCCCGGGTTTGAGAGGACTGCGGATGTACTCAATGCGGAATCACCGGCCAAACTCTCCTCGGGGAATTTAATGAAGAACGCTATGGCGAGGGCTAGGATGGGGAATACGGTGAAGAAGAGGAAGGATTCCCTAAGCCCGTAATACTTAAGTATCAATGACTCAATGGCCGGGCCTAGGATTAGGCTCACGCTTAGGGACAGCGTGTATATATTGAGCAACCTCTCCCTAGCCCTCCTATCCGGCAATAGGCTGGCCGAAGTAATTACGTTAGGCATTAGGAAGCCCAGGACAAAGCCCGCGGCGGCGGACAACACCCAAATGGTTACTGATGATGATAACCAAAACAGTGGAAATACGGCGGCATAAACCGCCGATGACGCTATGAAGGCAATCCTCCTCGTGCATGCCCTTAGCCTTGAATTTATTAGGCCGCTGCTTATGAAGGTCATTAATGAGGTTAGTGCTGATAAAATACCAATTAATGTATTGCTGAAGTGGAAGTTGTACCTGGCCAATAGTGGTATTGTTGTCAGGAGCATGTTATTTGATGCCCTAATGGCTATGGTCAACGGCACTATTACGGAAATAGCCTGTATTAAACTGAGGTATTGCCCCCTCGTCATTCCCTCCCACCGTATTTCCTAACAACCTCTACAAATCCCTGGTAATTACCTGGGCCATAAATACCATACTCCACCCTAGTTAGTATGTTTTTGATGAATTCCCTTGGTAACCTCATTGGTAATTTATTGGCTATGTAATCTACCGCACCGGCTAGGTCTTTCTTCGCTATTTCAATTCCAGCCTCATAAACATCGATGAAGTACTGCGGGTCACCATTAATGTGGGCACCGCAGGCGCCAGGTGCGCCAACTAGGTCCTCTAGAAACTCACCATCATGCCCAAGGACCCCCAGGTTCAACACCGCACTCTGTACATTACCAGTATTGAGTAGGTTAAGCACTGAGTCCCAATCATCGGCATAGACGAGTTCAGCCCTTAATCCATTCTTATCCAGCAATGCCCTGATTAACACATCAGCCGCACTACCACGCCTCCATACCGCAATCCTTGGGCCCCTTAACTCGGGATACACAAACATTAATCTCCTAACCGTCACAACATCAATCCTCAAGCCACCCCTTATTAATGATGTTAGTGAGTCGGCAATCGCATATGCATCACGCACCTCATTACCCTTACCAAATACTAGATCAAGGTCTTTATACTCCCTTGTCGCCAGTATTAGTGGGTATGAGACCGGGCCGGGCGCTGTTACGATTTTCATGCTTATCGATATCAAAAAAGATATCTAATTTATAAAACCTACCCGCGACTTCATAAAGAAGCATTTTGGCTTAATACTTAGATTTGAACGGCATGGGTGAATAGGGCCGTGATTAATAGGACAATAATTAATAGTATTGCACCCATTACCAGGTAATCCCTAGGCCTATAATTACCTGGATTGTAAACCAGCAGGTTGGCTGGGTGACTGAAGGGTGTTAGGAATGTGGTTGTTGATGCCATGGCCACCACAGTCACGGCAAGCAACGGGTCCGGGTACATGAGGGCTATCGGCGTCATTATGGTTGCGGCACTTACATTATTCACGAAATTGGCTATAAGTGCCGTTATTAGGAATAGTACGATCAAGGACTTAGGAAGTAAATCAGCTATCACCGTTGATAAGCCACTACTACTCATTGCATAGCCTAGGGATAGGAAGGATGCTACGAATATTAGGACAGACCAATCAATGTATTGGTAAATCCTCCTGTAATTAACAGCGCCGCTAAGCATTAGTACAACAACGCCAGTAAGGAAGGCCAGTGCAATATTAACCCCAAGTAACGAGGCAATCGTGGCCCCAATCAATACGGCAATGGATGCAACACCCATCCTAACATTAAATAACTTGGCACCCCTAGTCCTAAGCGGCACTAGTCCATAATCACTCATGAACCTGGCAATACCCCCTTCATCACCCATTAGGAGTAGTGCATCACCGGGCCTGAGGNNTATATCCTCCTATTCCCCGTCGAAATACCCACTATCCTGATGCCGTACTTGCTCTGGACATCGAGGTCGGATATTGTGTAGTTAATGAGGGGTGATGAACTCGTTATTAGGGCCTCAACAACCTCCTTACCCTCAACCTGCATGGATTGAGGCGCCAGGCTTAATCCCTTTATTGATGATATTATTGGCAGTTTGTCCACGGGGACCTCCATTATTAGCACAACCCCACCATGAATCCTTCCAGACCTGGACAACCTCCTCGGTAGTATTGACCTTATCCTAATGCCATATTCCCTCTCCACCTCACGCCTGGTCCTACCAACCCACTCACAATCCTCATTGACCTGCGCCTCCACTACGTACTCGCCGATTTTTAGGTCATCAACACTTGCGACCACGCTCTCCCTATTTGGTAGTAATAAGTATATGAGGAGGAGTACGGGTATGCTCACGAGAACGATTACCAGTCCTATATTTAGAAACTGAAAAATAGGCAAATATCTACCAAACTTCTCATACCAAAGCTGATCAATTATTAAATTCGTAGTGGTGCCGAATATGGTGTACCTACCACCAATAATGGCTGCATAGGAGAGAGGTAATAAGTACTTGGACAACCTCTTGTTGTGGTTTCTCGATACGGTGTACATGAATGGTATGAATATGGAGACTAGGGCCACATCACTCATAAAACCCGAAAGCAATGAAGTTATTAACATCACGAT
>DAXY01000038.1:3423-7131 GCA_002506645.1 Vulcanisaeta distributa
TTACTAATCACCATGATACTACCAAGTACAATAACCGTGGTGGATCCAATGAATGCCAAGGCCTTACTAGGGCTAATAATACCGCCAATGATCAGTAGTATCATTATAAGGAGCCCAACAACGTCATACCTAACAATGCGGGTCAATAATAATATTATTGCCAGTGTGAGTATTGCCAATACGTAGTAATCCGTTAATGAGAAGTTCAGCATTATTAATAGGTTTTAGGTGTGAGGTTATTAAGTAATTCGTATTAAATTCCGTGGGTTAGGTAATCAATCCTACCGCCATCGGCCACAACTGTCTGCCCCGTAATATACCTAGCCCTATCGCTGGCCAGGAAGAGGACCACGGCGGCTATGTCCTCAGGCACGCCGGTCATGCCCAACATGGTCCTCGACCTCAACATCGCCTTCGTCCTCTCGACCTCCTCGGGCGTCCTACCGGCGGTGGTCATGTCGGTCTCTATCCAGCCTGGGGCCACGGCATTTACTCTAATACCGTACTTACCGAGTTCAAAGGCCATGCGCTTGGTCAGTATTATCACGGCGGCTTTTGTTATTGCGTAGTAGGTAGTCCCCTCAAACGCCGTGCCTATGCCTGCGTTCGAGGCTATGTTTATCACGACACCCCTGGTCCTCCTGAGCTGTGGCAGGAATTCGAGGGTTGTGTATATCACGCCCTTAACGTTGATGCCCATCATCCTATCAAATAACTCCTCATTGTACTCCTCGAGGGGCATTAGGTACATAACGCCCGCGTTGTTTACGAGGATATTGACATCGCCGAGTTTGTCCCTGACGATCTCCGCGGCCCTCCTGACCTCATCCCTCCTCGCAACGTCGCATTTAATTGCCAGGATACCCGCTTTCTCGAGCTCCCTGGCCTTATCATCCCTGCTTACGTAGGTCACCGCAACCTTAGCACCCTCCCTAAGGAACGCCTCCGCAATTGCCCTGCCAATGCCCCTAGTACCGCCCGTGACTAGGACGACCTTGCCGCTGAACTCGCCCATACGCGTATTGGGCAGGCCTAAGTGCTTATTAAGTTTAGTCATGCCATGCCGGTGGGGATGGAGTTAATAACGCCGCTGGGCTCAGTAAGTATTGGAGGTAGGTCCTTAAGCGATGCCGTGGCGTCAATAAGTGATAGGTACGTCTTCGTAATTGGCATAGGCCCTGACGGCGATTATGAGGAGAGGCTGCTGGAGGTTAATGGTGAGGATGCTAGGCAATTAATCACTAATTACAGGGATTACCTCACTGAACTCCTTAACGTGCTTGACGAACTCGTCATAAGCCTTGGGCAGGAACTCGGTGTTGCAATTAGCGCGGGCAGGACCGAGGCTGGGGACCCCGTACAGTACGTGATTAGGAGACTTAATGCCCATGATGAGTACCTAAGGCTTGTTGGTGATGGCTGGAGGAGGATTTTGGATTCCACCAGGCTTGGTAGGGTCAGTATAAGCCTGGCAAGCCCCGGTAGGGTTTACGTGACCCACAGCGGTAATAACATAACCCTGAACCTCGTCGCGGAGCCCATCGAGAATGGGGTTATCGAGGTTGTCACGTATACGGAGGGCAAGGCCACGGGCATAGTCAGGGTTAGGGTTGGGGAGGATATTGTCGTGAAGGTGGACATTAGGTCCCCATCATCCATGATAATACTGTCCCAGGCCAGGGATATCGATAGGTTGGGCAACCCACTCAATAACCTGCTGCCGAGGGTTAGGGATCGAGTCACCAAGTACGTAAATGAGCTGCTTGGCGTGATGAGGAGGTATGGCGTGGTCCAGTGACGTCATTCGTAAAGTAATGCTTAAAGCCCCGAACTATCACTGCGTGGTCGTGACGAGCGAGCAGGCAGAGATTCAGGGACTTAGGAGGAGTCGTGAGATAAGGGGTAAGTACGTGGACCTGGTGGTCTACGTAACCAGGAGGAATAGGAGGGCTTTCCTCAGCGGCGTGATTAAGTGCCCATTCACCAATAGGGAGTTTAAGCTATACGTAACGCCGCACACGGACCAGGTGAGGCTCGGTTTTGTGCAGCACCTCAGCGGCTTTAACGAGCATGTGATTAGGACCAAGGAGTATGGCCAGTGGTTGGTTGTTAGGACCGAGCCCTACTCAAGGAACTCATTCCATAGGAGGAGGTACTTCGTTTGCGTGAGGTGTGGTTATAAATCGACCAGGTTCATCGACGCCATACTACACCTAATCGATACCCACGGGTTCCTCACCAAGCTGCCGTAATGGCGACAATGCTTATAACCAAGCCATAGCGAGTAAACACGATGAAGAACCTTGGCGATAGGGTTCAGGAATTGATTGATAAGTACACGAGGATTTATACCGAGAGGACGGGCAGGTCCAGGGAATTGTTCGAGAGGGCCAGGAAGGTACTGCCTGGCGGGACCACCTACCAAATTAGGTACTTCGCGCCATACCCAATCTACGTAACGAGGGCTGGCGGGGTTAAGGTCTGGGATGCCGATGGTAATGAGTATGTGGATTACTGGATGGGCCATGGAACGCACATACTGGGCCACTCACCGGACTTCGTGGTTAGGGCCGTGAATGAGGCGGCTTACGAGGGGACTCACCTGGGCTATGCCAACACGGTTGAGGTTGAGTATGCCGAATTGCTGACCAGGGTAATACCAAACGTGGACATGGTGAGGTTCTCAAACAGCGGCACCGAGGCTAATATGTACGCTGTTAGGCTCGCCAGGGCATACACAGGGCGTAGGTACGTGATTAAGATGGAGGGTGGTTGGCATGGAGGCTATGATGGGCTTCACGTGGGCGTCAACCCACCATTCGAGGGGCCGGAAAGCCTTGGGCTACCTCCCGAGCACATCAAGTACACGCTCGTGGTGCCGTTCAACGATTTAGACGCCCTGGAGAGGGCGTTGAGGGGCTTTGACGTGGCTGCCGTGATCATGGAGCCCGTGCTAGGCTCGGGAGGTTGCATAGAGCCCCAGCCGGGATACTTAAAGGGCGTTAGGGAGTTGGTGGATAGGTATGGGGCGTTGTTAATACTTGACGAGGTCATAACCGGGTTTAGGCTAGCCCTCGGCGGTGGCCAGGAACTATTCAACGTTAGGGCAGACATAGTCACGCTAGGTAAGGTGGTTGGTGGTGGTTACCCAGGGGCTGGGGCCATAGCCTCCAGGTCAGAAATCATGGAGTTGCTCGACCAGGTCAAGAGGCCTAATGCGAGGTCCAGGAGCTTCCATGGCGGTACATTCACGGGAAATAAGGTAACACTAACCGCGGGTTACACACTGATTAGTTACCTAAGCCAGCACAGGACAATGTATGAGGCATTTAATGACCTATGGAATTGGGCTCGCCAGGAAATCGACAAGGCCTGCGAGGAGTATGGCAGGATCTGCTGGGCCACCGGGGTTGGGGGCATGCTAGGCATTCACTTCACAAGGAGGAAGCCAGTAAACGTGAGGATGGCCTACACGGAGAGGGTTGACGAGGACCTGTACCACCTAATGCATCTATACATGAGGACCAGGGGCGTGCTATACATGACCGAGCACATGCCCCACCTACTACCATCAATGATACATACCAGGGACCACGCAAAAACATTAATAGAGGAAATCAACAACCTACTAAGCGAGGTCACTCATAAGTAATATAGAATGGCAGGTCTAGGTTAATACCAAATCTCTCAATTAGAGGCCTTAATGTC
>DAXY01000073.1:0-1922 GCA_002506645.1 Vulcanisaeta distributa
CTCGCAATCAACGTAGCATCCATTCCAGTCAGTACATAGTGATTGGTCCTTGGTTAAAAACCTTACCTAGGGCGTTACTGGCCCTGCTGGGCCTGCTGTGCCTCCTGCTGTGGCTGCGCCATTAACCTCTTTAGTATTGGGCTTGTTATGGCGTAGGTCACCTTATCCTCAAGGTCCCTCGGTACTAGGTAGCCTGGTGATTTAACCACCCTACCATCCACCGCTATGTGGCCGTGAGTCACCAACTGCCTCGCCTCATAAATAGTCCTGGCCAAGCCCCTCCTATAAACAATTGTTTGTAGCCTCCTGTCCAGTATTGCCCTAACGTCAAGCGATAGCACGGCATCGAGCGGTATATCCTGCTCGGGAATGAAACCGGCCCTAAATAACCTAGCCTTAAACTCCGTCTCGAGCTTAGCCCTTTGTTCGGCCGGCATTGATAGTAATGACCTGGCCCTATGCTTCAACTCCCTAAGTATTGTCTTCGCGAGCCAGAGCTCCTTCTTATTCCTAAGGCCGTACTCACCAATTAGCCTAAGCTCCTCCTCAAGTAATTGCCTATTCCAAAGCCTCCTTGGTTTGCCACCAATGTACTTCTTCCTCGGCTTCCTTGGATCGCCCATTCAACGGCATATACAGAGAACCCTTTTTAAATTTGAGGTCCCTCAATAATTCGCGTGAATGCGGGCAATAATGGTTAGGGGGTTACGAAGGAGTTTTGGGGCTAGGGAGGTCCTGAGGGGCGTTGACCTCGACGTTGATTACGGCGTGATCGCCACGCTACTTGGGCCTAACGGCGCAGGTAAGACCACGCTAATTAGGATATTGACGACGGAGTTGATGCCCCACGGCGGTGAGGCCCACGTGGCGGGCTTCGACGTGGTTAGGCAGGCGGCTGAGGTTAGGCGTAGGATTGCCGTGATACCGCAGGACGCGAAGCCCATATCGTACATGACGCCTTACGAATTCGTCTACTCATACTTACTACTCCGTGGGTTGTCAAGGAATGACGCCAGGAGGGCGGTTAGGGAATCACTTGAGGAGCTCGGTCTCTGGGACCTGAGGGGAATGCCCATTTACCAACTATCCGGGGGTATGATGAGGAGGGTCTTGGTGGCGGCTGCGCTGGCCTCAAATGCTGAGGTGGTATTCCTCGATGAGCCCACGGTAGGCCTTGACGTGGCGTCCAGGCGCGCTGTTTGGGACTCCCTACGGCGTTACAGCAATGGCGGGGCCACAATATTCCTAACGACGCACTACATCGAGGAGGCCGAGCAGATTTCCGACATAGTATTCTTAATAGATAATGGCTTGATAGTGTCGAGCGGCAGGCCTAGGGAACTCATTGAGAGATTGCCCGGTAAGTACGTTGTTGAGTACCCAGCCTCCATGGGTGATGGCTCGTGCATTAGGGTTGGGCCCTCATGCATCTCCTTCGTGAATTCCCTGGATGAGGTTGGCGATGGCGCCATTAGGGTCTCGCCGAAGTCCCTCGAGCATTACGTATTGGTGACGATTAAGTCCTGGGGTGAGGTGGGTGAGGAGGGTTAGTGGTGGTTTGAGGCATCAGTTGAGGGCCGTCCTCGTGCTCGCCTGGCTAAATGGGCTACTCCCAATACTTAGGTCACCGCTTTGGATGGTGTCGACATTGGCAATGCCAATATCCCTATTAATACTACTTACTGTGCTTTACCACGGCATTGGCATGGTCATGGGCATTGTCGGCGGCCTCATCTGGACCATGCTCTCTGGCGGCACTGCCCTGATCGGCGATGCCGCCTATTATAGGCTTGAACTAAGGTTTCAGCAAATGATAGTTGCGACGCCAACGAGCCCGCTGGCCTACGCCATCGGCCTCGCCCTTAGTGAGGTCATCTTCACTCTGCCCGGCATTGCCCTATTCTCAGTATTGCTCGCCCTGA
>DAXY01000073.1:1980-10537 GCA_002506645.1 Vulcanisaeta distributa
CTATTTACGTACATTAGGTATACCTGGGCCGTGGTCAGCCTAATAACACTCGCACTCGGTGTGTTGCCGCCCGTTTACTACCCGGCCACGTACCTCGGCACTACATGGTGGGTTGCGTACCTAGTGCCCACGTCAGCCACCGCCATGGTGCTGCAAAACACCGTTGGTTTAACCCACTACTCAGCGCTTCAGATAGCCATTGCCTACGCCTCGGACCTCGCCTGGTGCGCCGTAGGCACATTACTAACCCTCAGGGTTGCCAGGTGGAGGGTTCCGTAGGCCAGGTTGTGGAAGGATTAAAAATCCCCCATGAACAGCGGTGTTAGTATGAGTAGGAGGAATTATGTGATTGCTAGGTATGAGAAGGACGGCTACGTCTTCGAAATACTCGTCGACCCCGACGCCGCCCTCGACCTGAGGCTCGGGAAGTCCGTGAGTATTGATAAGGTGTTAATAACGGACACCATATACAAGGACGCCAGGAAGGGCCTTAGGGCCAGTGAGGAGTCTCTAATGAGGGTTTTCAAGACGACGGACCCCAGGAGGGTCGCCGAATTCATCGTCAAGAATGGCGAGTTGCCACTCACGGCGGAGCAGAGGAGGAGACTCATTGAGCAGAAGAGGAAGCAGATAATTGATTGGATTAGTAGGAACTGCATAGACACGAGGACCAAGACCCCAGTACCTCCGCAGAGGGTTGAGGCCGCCATGCAGCAGGTCGATGTTGCCATAGACCCCTTCAAGCCTGTTGAGGAGCAGGTCAATGCGGTTATAAAGGCTCTCCAGAGGGTTTTGCCCCTTAAGGTCGCCGTTAGCGTCCTCGAGGTTAGGGCGCCTGCCGAACACGCCCATAAGGTTAGGAACACGCTCTCTAGGATGGGTAGGGTTGTTAGGGAGAGGTTCGAGGGCGATGGCTCGTTGGTGATGCAGCTCGAGGTTCCGGCGGGCCTGCAGGACACTGTAGTTGCGAAGGTTAATGAGTTAACCCACGGTTCTGGGGATGTTAGGATTGTGTCCACGTCGTAATGCATCATTTAGGATTAAAAATAAATTAGGGGAGTCCTCAGGATATCTTGATTATGCCTCTTTACGTGAGTGATAAGCAGATAGTACTGCCTGGGGATGCCGTAGCGACCAGGGACTACAACGTTAGTGGCAGTATTTACTGGGATGGCGATGTGGCGTACTCAGCCGTTGTTGGCCTCATAAACATCAGGGGCGAGAGGGATGTGGAGGTCATACCGCTGAGCGGTATTTATAAGCCTAGGGTTGGTGATGTAGTGATTGGTTACGTAATAGACATAGGGCTCACTGGGTGGGTTGTGGACATAAAGTCCCCATACTCAGCGTACCTACCTGTCCAGGAGGCCACGCTGAAGCCCATTGACCTAACGACGATTGACCTGAAGAGCTTGTTAGGCATTGGCGATATTGTCCTCGCCAGGATAGTGGACTTCAACCTGACCAGGGATTACCCAGTGACGCTTACGCTTAAGGAGGCAAGGCTAGGCAGGATTGAGGGTGGAACCCTCGTGGAGATTGACGCTAGTAAGGTGGCCAGGGTCATCGGTAGGAGGGGTTCGATGGTTGGCATATTCACTGAGGAGCTTGGTTGCGATGTTACGGTTGGGCAGAACGGCAGGGTCTGGGTTAGGTGTAGGGACCCCAGGGATGAGTCGTTCGTTGCCAGGGTCATAAAGTTCATAGAGAGCGAGAGCCACACCAGTGGATTGACTGATAGGGTTAGGTCAATAGTTGCCCAGTACAAGGCCAGTAAGGCCGGCGTTAGGGGTTAGTGCCTAGCCACATCCTTTTAATCCTCGCCAACTCCTCATCCCTAACCTGCCTCCTCCTCTCGCCCTCCATGAAAAGTCTCCTCTCATAATCATTGCTAGGGACGTATTCCGGGACCGGGGCCGGCCTCCCCGTACTGTCTACGTGTACGTACGTGTAGTAGGCCGTGCACACGTGCCTGGCCTGCCCATACGTGCCCTCGGCTATTACATCGAGCATTATCTCCATTGAGGACTTACCGACGTAGGTAATCCCAGCCCTCACCGTGACTATATCCCCAACCCTAATTGGTGCGTAGAATGCCGTATCATCAACCGAACCAGTCACTGCAGCCCCGCCTGAGTATCTAGCCGCCAATAGCCCGGCTATTTCATCAAGCCAAGCCAACAACCTGCCGCCAGACACTAGGTTGCCCACGAAGGCGTCTGACGGGGTTGCCCAACGGCTTGACTCCACACGCCACCTAAGCCACTTCGTTGGGTCCGTGAGGTCGAACCTCCTGACCTTCCTATCCTCAATCCTCTTCTTCCTCTCCTCGTACCTCCTCCTCGCCTCCTCATATATTTGTCTCTCATCCTCGGCGGGTTCAAGCACGTTATTTATTGGCCTGGGTACTCCGTACTCATCCACTGCGACGAAGGATGCCGTGGACATGGTGACCAGGGCAGGCTTACTGCCTGGGCCTTCCTTCCACGCCTCTATTCGTACCTCCATGGATGATGTGCCGGCGTACTCGACCCTCGCCTTGAGTATTACGAACTCCCCAAGCCTAACGGGCCTAATGAAGAAGTGCCTATCCAAGTATGCGAGGACTGCTGGGCCCCTTGAGAATCGGGTTGCGGCCACAGTACCTATGTTGGCCATCCACTCAAGCATTCTACCGCCGAAGAGGTTGCCCAGCGAGTTTATGTCAAAGGGTTGAACGGCCTCGACAAGGACCACCTCCGTATCCTTAATACTGGCCATACTAATAAGTACCCAGCGGCTTGGATTAAAGGATTAACTAATGGAAATAGATAAAATAACCCTGCCCAACATTGATTCGTATGGCGAGGGCACTCTTCATTGGAAGGTTTCAACCACTGCATAGGGGCCATGAGGAGGTGATTAAGTGGTTGCTGAGCAGGCATGAGGAGTTGGTCATAGCCATCGGCTCCGCCAACGAATCCTTTACGCCCAGGAACCCCTTCACGGTTGGTGAGAGGATAGAAATGCTGCACTCAATGCTCAGGGAATTAAACCTAATCGATAGGGTCCTCTATTGCGCAGTACCCGACACGAAGGGTGACTCAGCCCTGTGGTATGCCTACGTCCATGCGCAATGCCCATCATTTGACGTGGCATACACGAATGATGAGTTCACGAGACTATGCCTTGAGTATGGAGGTGTTAAGGTCCTCAACACGCCTTTCTTTAATAAGGAGGTTTATAGCGGTACTAGGATTAGGGAGTTAATGGCCGCCGGTGATAGGTCGTGGCAGAACCTAGTGGCGACCGGGGTACTCCCCGTGCTGATTAGGATAAACGCGGAGGACAGGGTGAGGAGGATAATGCAAAAATAATTTAAGGGGTTTACCCACTCGATTTGACGTGAGCGAGGAGTTCTTTGAGGAGGGGAACGAGGAAGGGCAGGCAGGGACTTTAGGCGGTGAGGAAGGTGGTGAGGAGGCGACTAGCGAGACCGGTAGGAAGATATACATGTGCCTTAGGTGTGGCAGGGTATTCTCGCTTGAGGACATGATAACTCCTGGCGTTCATTGCCCGTACTGTGGGTATAGGATTATAGTTAAGATAAGGTCATTCCAAACCAAGAGGATATCACGCATTGAGTAATACCTCACAACCCAAACCTCTGCTTCACAGCGTCAATCACGTACAACGCCTCCTCGTAGTAACGATCAGGGGTCCTTGTGACCTCCCTATCCAGGTAGTTGGAAAACCTGCCCAACATGTTTGGGTCCGTGAGGAACACGGCGGCGAGGAACCAGGTCTTAACCGTGTTCCAAACGTCATAACCCCCACCACCGGTTAGGACCAACCTACCCCCTGCGTGTTTGTGGGCTATTTCATGCACCGTACTTAACACCCTGAGGTACGACTCGGTGGTTAGGTCGAGGATTCCGAGCTCATCACCGGTGTGCGCATCAACGCCGAACTGAAGAATTACGAACTCCGGCGAGTACCTATCCAACGCGGGCCTTATGATCTCGTCAACGACCAAGGAGTAAACATCATCACCCGTGTGCGGTGGTAATGGTATGTTCACCTTAAGCCCCTTACCTGCGCCCACGCCGTCCTCATCTATCCAGCCCGTGCCTGGGTAGAACCTGCCGTCATAGCCGTGCGTCGATATTAGGAGGACATCCTCACCATTAAGGATCTCCTGAGTGCCATCTGCATGGTGAACATCAACATCGACAACGGCCACGCGCCTAACGCCGTGGTTCCTAAGCCACCTAACGGCTATGGCAATATCATTATACACACAGAAGCCCGCCGCCTCATTCGGCTTGGCGTGGTGAAAGCCGCCGCCTGGGTTGAAGCCATGCACATACTTACCCTCATTAACGAGCCTGGTGACGAGTAACGTACCGCCAACCCTGATCGCCGCCGCCTCATGGATGCCCCTAAAGGCCGGCGTGTCGCCGTAATCCAGGTAACCCACGCCATTGGCGCTGGCCCTTTTGACGAAGTCCACGTAATCCCTCGTATGGACAAGCATTAACTCCTCATCGGAGGCGGGCTCAGGCTCCGCCAAATCGATGTACGACCCCAACAACCCATGCTCCCTAAGAAGCTCCACCAATTGCCTCTCCCTATACGGCTTGAAGGGGTGCCATGGGCCGAAGTTATAATCTAAGTACCTGCCCGAATAGGCAAGCACCAACTTCTCCATAATCTAATTACGCGGGATTGAGCAATAATAAGTTTTTTGTTAAATTGTTCATACCCTACCCTAGGCAATTATTGAAGGCGGATTTCCGAAATCTCCACGTCAAAGTAATTCTCAATCAAGTTATTATCTATTAATGCATTTAGAAGTGCCTGGGACTTGGTACTGGCCCTAATGACCAGCCTATTTCCATCAACACTCACTAGGAGGCCGTGTAACTTGAGTATGTTGGATATATTATCGATGTCGCCGTAAACCTTAACCACAACCTCTAGGGACTTACTCTCCTGAACCTTAATACTGTGTTCCTTGATTAATTGAATGATTCTATTGGCCATATCCCGCGGCTCGGCATCCCTGGGTATTGAGAGAATTACCGTGGGGTAGCCCTCGAGGGAGAAGTGATGCGTGAAATCCGCCGGGTCTGGGCCGACCACGCCGTAGTCATCGACCCTAATTGGTTCGGGGACTGTTATTGACCACTCATTGGAGCTCACCAGCATTATTACTAATTCTGGATTCACCTCATGCACTAGATTGTGGAGCTTAATTGAGTACCTACTCCTGAGCGTTAATGCGTCATACCTGACGGGGATGCCCTCATCATCCATTGAGTAGAGTTGGTTCCTGCCGCGAATCACGTCCCACGAATTAAACGGCCATGGGTTCGCCATGGGCACCACCCTTATTGACCACTTACCCAATTGTGAGGCGCTGAATGTGGGTATTGAGTATACGTGATTAAGGCATTTGCTGATTAGCATGTAAATAAGCGTGTTGCTTATCCTATAATCACTTATTGAGAACCCAGTGACCATGAGAACCCGCCTCGCCCCAGCGCCTATCGCTAGTATTGGGAACTCCCTATCGCCTGCAAACCCGCACTTTAGGGACTCCGCTAGCGAGTATACGTACCTAGGCGTGACCATATCCGTGAGTAATGCCTTCATCGGCTCACCGGTGAATGGCACATCAATTTCGTAAACCTAAGCGTTTATAAGAAGTACATCTTAATGATTTACCAATACGTAACCACGTGATTCTTCATCGGAGGCATCAACCGAGGAATTGGGGAATAATCTCCCTCAACTTAGTCGCTATTTCCCTGGTTTGGTTCATCACGAATTCCAGGTCCATTGATTTGAATGATATTACTGAGGGCTTAGGCACAACGTGTATGTGCATGTGCTCCTCAATCCCCGCGCCAGCGACACGCCCAATGTTTATGCCCACGTCAAAATCACCATAATCAATATTGAGGACCTTAGCCAATGCCTTGATTACGGCGATTAAGAGCATCCCGCACTCGTTCAGTTCCTCGCTATTTAAGTCGGTTATTGATGATACGTGCCTATTGGGCAGTATCATGACGTGGCCGATGTTGTATGGGTACTTATTCATAACAATGAAGCACCGCCCACCCCTATAAACCACCATGCCATCATCGTTACCGCGCAGGTAGGCGCAGAACACGCACTCACCCCTCCTGTTGTCCGTTGTCGACCTTATATAGGCCCAACGCCACGGCGTGAAGACAACCTCCATCTAAATGTGTATGGCCTGAATTAATAAAAGGCTTATCCAGTGGGGGATTATTTTGCCTAAGGGTGGTTGGGATGGCCAGGATTGTGCATGTTAGGAAGTTCGTACCATTAAACGTGAGTGTGGGCCAGTTGGTCAGGGGCGTCGAGTTTGATGTGGCGTTGAATAGGCTCGATGATTCACTGGGTAAGGCACTCAGTGAGTTGAGCGGTATTGCCGGCCCACGCATTAGGCAGGTGGGTATTAGTGTTAGTAATGTGACGCTCGGTAACGTCAGCGGAATATTAATAATAGCCTATGCATTGGTTGACGAGGATGACGAAACTCGTAAAGGCAGTGGTTAAGGGATTCAAGGGCCTGGGCAGGGAGTTAACGATAGGATTTAGTGGCAACACGGTAATCGTGGGCCGTAGTGGGTCGGGCAAGACGAGCATGATGGAGGCGCTAGCCCTATTAATGCAGAGTAGGGGCGAGGAGTGGCTCGTCCTCGAGGGGAACTTCCTAATTATTCATGAGCCTGAGGACCTGGCCTACGGGCTTGATCCCAGTGAGGTTATTACAATAGGCGTTCATTACGAGGTCGACGAGGATGGCGAGAGGCTTGGGCGCAGCGCAGGCCTTGAGTTGAGTAGTGGGTCAGTAATTGGTTATCACTACAGCTTCAGGCTTAGGGATTATTGGGTTGGGCAGGAATTATACCTAAACAATGAGTTGGTGGCTGCCATCGAGAAGGTGGGTGATGGGGGGTTCATGAAATACCCAGTGAGGGCTAGGCTCTGTACCGCACCAACCCACGTAATGAGTGAGGACGCATTCATCACATGCGATGGGGATGGGTCTAGGACTGCGTATTCATTGGCGTTTGTACTTAGGAACATGATTAAGGATAAGTTTTACTACCTCAGTGAGGGTAGGGTCTGTTGGTGGAAGAGGGATTACGAGACCACGGTTGATCTACCAAGAAATTCCGTCGGGTCTGATGGCCAATACACGGTGCATCAACTCTCCGTTATACAGACCAGGCCTGAGTATGAGGGCATCTTCAATGAATTAATGGGGCTAGCGAGGGAGCTTGGGATAGAGGATGTTAAGGCCGGCTTCACGGCCCCAAAGAGGGTCTCAGGGTATGTAAGGGTTAATGGTAAGTGGGTCCCCATGTACCATGCTGGGCTGAAGATGAGGGCCCTATTGCCAATACTCGTTCAATTAGTACTCACGCCCCCAGGCTCGGTACTGCTCATTGACGGTGTAGACATTGGGCTTACCTATGATGAGTTGAATACCGTGGTCCAAATAATCGATGAGGTCTCGAGGAGGGTTGGTTACCAAGTAATAATGAGTAGTAAGGTGGCTCCCTCGGGCGTAAGTGTCGTGAGTATTTAACGAGTGGTCTTGAGCCAGTTGCTAACCGGCACTAACGGCGAAGTCAACGTCACTGTACCGAGCAATAGCCAATATGCCGGGAGTAGGATTATGGCCCTTATAACATTCATGCTCTCGCTTATGAAGTCACGCATTAGGTACATAACCACAAACTCCGAAATGGCCATGGCAAGCACTAGTTGGTACAGGGAGCTCAGCGAGAGCGCCCTCGCTATGATGGCCATGTAGGCGACGGCTACGAAGCCGATTATGGATATTAGTAGTAATGCCGAGGGCAGGGCTATTAATACGTATAGCGCCAATACCCTGAGGGCATAGTTAAACTGAACACCCTGCCTAAGTATTATGACTAGGTTCTGGGCATAGCCCTTATTCCACCTGATCCTCTGCCTTATGAAGCTCATTAAGTTCATCGGCGCCAACTCGTAAACGTAAGAGTCGAGGAGCCCCACTGAGTATCCGCGGCTTGCCAATTTCAGCGATAGTAGGGAGTCCTCGGCCATGCTCTGCGGTATTGAATTAACCACATCCCTCCTTATGAAGAGCCCCTCGCCGGATAATGGCGTTATCTTAATTGTGGATCTTAGGAACGGTATTACCGCGTTATACCAAACAATGGACTCTAGGTACATTAGGCCACCGAGCACGCTATTCCTAAACCTATAGACCCTGGTCCCCACGGCCGCGTAGTTCCTCTCCATAATCAGGAGGACGGCATTGAGGACTTGGTCACTTGGGAACACGTCATCCGCGTCGTAAAAGCCTATTATCGAACCCCCCGCATGCCTTATCGCTGTGTTCATCGCCAAGGCCTTGAGCCTACGCCCACCATTCTCATTAATCACCACCTTAATGTTGAGGGAGCCTAGGAACTTCTCCATGGCCTTCAACGCCTCACCCAGTGTGTATGTGTCGTCCCTATCAACGATTATTAAGACCTCAAGC
>DAXY01000073.1:10563-16823 GCA_002506645.1 Vulcanisaeta distributa
CTCCTCTCCCTATATACTGGCAATACTATTGAGACCTTCGGTAGGTCCTCGACCCTTGCATTAATTAATGATGGCCTCTCATACGCATGGACCCTCCTTGAGACTAGGTACTGTATTACCCATAGCAATGTACCCACTATGATTAGTACCTCTAGTAATGTAACCGCGTTAATAGTCATATTATGAGTATTCATACCCAAGGCATTTAAAGCATTATTTCCACCCACAGGCGTTGAGGCTGTAGGCCCCTGCATAGTCAACGGGTATTACAACTATGATTGGAATGAACGCTTTAAATAGTGTCAGGACATTGATATACTGTGGATTTGAGCATTAGGATCATTCAAGAAGGCGATGAGTATCAAGTTATGATTGAGGGTGATGGCGTAACTCGCATACTCAAGGCCAAGTCCATAAGCGAACTCATCAATTCACTGGGTTCCGAAATTAGGGATTTGCTAACGATGAGGGAGAGTGATGATGCGCTTAAGTCGAGCCCATGCACACTGAGGGGTTGGTACATTAGATTGCCGATAGCGAAACTCCTCGACATACTGGTCTTCCTAGTGAGGAATAGGCAGGGTGATGACACCGAGGGCATAATGAGGTACTTGGACGAGCATGGACTTAGTAGGTCGAATTATAGGGTCATCGTACCAACACTATCGGCACTTGGCCTCTGGAGGCAGGGTAGATTAACGAGGGAGGCTGAGGAGGTCGGTAAGGCCGTGATTAATGGCGGTCAGGAACTACCCAACTTACTGTATAGGTTAGCCATTAGGAACTGTGCGTTGAGGGAGGTCATTGATAAGCTGGCTGGGGGTTCATCAATAAGTGATGCCGTAAAGCTCCTGGGCCTTACGAGGAGGGATGAGGTTAATTACACGAGCAACTTATTGGAAATAATAATGAGTAGTGATGAATTTAAGTGCCTCCAATATTCAAAGGCGTTGGATAATTACTTGAGAAATGGTGGCTGTTTCACGGCCCCTGACCTACCCAGAGGTTGCGTATTGAATCAGGTGGTTGCGGTATTCAATTACTTAATAAATAACAGGGGCTTTCACATCATGAGTCTTTTAAGCGATGTTGACATAACGATGAACCTAAGCCTAGTTAGTACGCAAATAGTCAATAATGAATATGCATTAATAATGCAGGGTGGTAAGCCCATAGGCGCATTGATTGGCGATGTAATAACCACCAACAGCAATTACGCGCCCAAGGCTAGGGAGGCCGTGGACTCCCTCGAGCCGTTGGTATCGAGGATAATTAGGGCCAGTAACCTATTGTTTGGCGTGATTGCCGTACCCATAGTAATAATGGATGATTGCCCCAGGATAAAGACCTACGTCATGGTCAGTAATAAGTCCGGCGATTTAATCGCGAGGGTCTTCGACATACCCTGACCTAGGCCTCCTTAGCGTAGATGCTGACCAACAACCTAAAGCCCATCTTATTGTAGAAGTTAGTGGCTATCTGGTTCTGTGTTGGGAATTCAGCCGTTATTAATTGGGCACCCCTCTCCCTGAGCATGGTTATTGCCCTCTCGAGCATTGCCCTACCCAACCCCTTACGCCTATACTCAGGCATCACGTAGAAGTCGACAATGGCACCCTCAACACTCGGTGAGTAGAAGAGCCTCTCCCTAATGTCTGCCTTGAGGACGCCAACTATCTTCCCCATATCCTCAGCAACAAGCACTAGGTGGTTCTTGCTATCACGCAATGCATTCAGCAGGTACTCCCTGGCGCGCTCGGCACAATCATTCCTGACGCTAAATAATGGGTCAAACTCGTTATTGAGCCTTTTCAACCTAACCACTAGGTCTATCAATGCATCCACGTCCTCCTCCCGGGCCTCCCTAATCGTGACCATACCAAGGTAATTAAAAGACCTCACTTAAAAATACTTTTATACCAAGAGTTGATGATTGATTTAATGGGTAAGCAATCCCCAGTGCCATTGTTGGTTAATGGTAGGAGGAGCGATGGTAGGCTACCAAGTGAACATAGGCCGGTTAGGATGGAGGTTGGCGTGATAAGCAATGCCGAGGGCAGCGCCTTAGTTGCCTATGGCAACACGGTAATATTAGCCGCGGTTTACGGCCCAAGGGAGGTTCCGCAGAAGCACCTTGAGCTGCCCGACAAGGCCATACTCAGGGTTAGGTATCACATGGCCCCATTCAGCACATCCGAGGGTAGGAAGAGCCCCACGCCGTCCAGGAGGGAGATAGAGATCTCTAAGGTCATTAGGACGGCGCTCGAGCCCGTGGTAATACTCGAGAGGTTCCCGAGAACAACGATAGACGTGTACATCGAAGTACTCCAGGCCGACGGCAGCACGAGGGTTACAGGCATAACCGCAGCATCGCTGGCGTTGGCCGATGCCGGAATACCAATGAGGGACTTATTGGTCGGGGTCTCCATAGGCAAGGTTTCGGGGACGATAGTCGTAGACCTCAACCAACTTGAGGATAACTACGGTGAGGGCGATATGCCGCTAGCCATAATGTATGGCCGCGGGTTAATAACGCTCATGCAAGCCGATGGTGAGTGGACGCCGGCCGAGGTTGACCAGGCAATAGACCTCGCCTTTAAGGCGGCCGAGCAGATATATAGGTTGGAGAAGGAGACCCTTAAGGGTAGGTATGTCGAGCCGTCAATGACCATGATTATTTAAACCCTAATCCTGAAACATAAATGAATAAGATTAAAAGGGCCTAAGTGATGGCTCCCCAATGCTGAGTGTAACTCAGGAGAGGGGTGTTATTCCAAAGCTTAAGCAGGATGTGATGAGGAAGATGATTGAGCAGGGCGTTAGGATTGATAATAGGGGATTGAACGATTATAGAACCCTGGACATTAGGGTTAATGTCGTGAGGACGGCCGACGGGAGTTCCCTGGTGTCCCTAGGCAACACGAAGGTTATGGCCGGCGTTAAGGTTGAGGTTGGGAAGCCATTTGAGGACACGCCAGATGAGGGGGCGTTGATAGTGAACCTCGAAATAGCGCCCACGGCATCCCCGGACGTGGAGCCTGGACCACCTGATGAGAATGCCATCGAGATAGCCAGGGTCGTGGATAGGGCAATAAGGCACAGCGGCTTTCTGGACTTTAAATCACTGTCGATAGTCACAGGCAAGCATGCATGGTTCCTCTGGGTCGATATATACGTGCTTAATCACGACGGTAACTTAGTCGATGCATCAACCATAGCTGCAGTGACGGCGCTGATGAACACGGCACTGCCTAAGGTGGAGCTCGACCCAGCCGGTAATATACTTAGGATTGATAGGAGCGTCAGGTCACCACTTAAGCTAAATACTGATAAGTTACCGCTGACGATAACCCACGTTAAGATAGGCAACTTCTTACTCGTCGATCCAACCCGCGAGGAGGAGGACCTATCAGACGGCGTCTACATAATGGGCATTGCGGGCGGTAATGTCGTGGCTATTCAGAAGGTCACGGGCGCCTTCACTAGGGATGAAATAAGAAACATCATTAGTAACTCCATCAACCAGTACATGAAGCTCAGGGGCGCCGTCATGAACGCAATGGCGAACCCACAAACGGGGCTCAAGCTATGACGTCAGCTCTCAGTGGTCTCGTCACTGCTCAGGGCTGCAAACCATCATCACCATTGGGTAATTAAGTATCAAAATTAATTAAAGGGCTTGCGCAATTGCTATCAGTGGCTAATGTAGGTATTAGGTTTGAGGATTACGTGGCTGAGCTACTGAGTAGGCTTGGGTTTAGGGTTCTTGGTAGGAGGGTTAAGGTCACGGTTAATGGCGTCGAGGTTGGCGAGGTAGATATAGTGGCTGAGGATGGGTCAGGAAATAAGTACGCCGTCGAGGTTAAGTCGGGTAGGGTTGACGTGAGCGCCATAAGGCAGGCCTACGTTAATGCCAAGGTGCTGAATGCAAAGCCCCTAATTGTGGCCAGGGGCTTCAGCAATGACTCGAGTAAGGCGTTGGCCGATGAGTTGGGGGTCTCGGTGATAAACCTTGAGGATGCCGTTGTCCTGACCGTTGATGAGTTGAGGACCGTGATTGAGAACGTAATTTATGAGGCAATTGGCGATTTAATAAATACCGTGTTTACCCTAGCCGCGAAATCATGCAATGGTAAGGTTAGGGATATCATGAGCGCGGTATTAAGTTGCAACGATTGGTCCTGCGTATGTGAGAAGTTGGGCGTTGGCGCGGATAATTGCGGCCCACTAATAAGCGATGTCAGGAGGGAGTTGGGGCTTGGGAATGTATCACTGAGTAAGTTGAGGACCGCGATTCGACTATACAACCTAATATCCCTACTAATCAATTCTTGCAATAGAGGAAATACTTAAGTAAATTGTTACGGTAAGCAAGTCAATGAGGATTGACGACCTACTCAGGGAGTACAAATTCGTGTGGGCCCTCGACCATGCCAATTCACTGCTTAGTTGGGACTTGGAGGTTAACATGCCCGTGGAGGCCGCGTCCACTAGGGGCGAGGCATTGGCCCAACTAGCCCTCATACGTAGGGAATACCTACTAAGGCTTAAGGACTTGGTGAGTAGGTATGAGGATGCTAAGGACTTGACGGACCTCGAGAAGGGCGTTATCAGGGTTTTGAAGAGGGAGCTTAAGTACTACACGTCAATACCGCCTGAGGTCATTGAGGAGCTCAATAGGACCACCACCAAGGCTGCCGTGGTGTGGAGGGAGGCTAGGAAGGAGTCGAACTTCGGGAAGTTCAAGCCGTACTTATCAAAGATAGTTGAGTTGGAGAGGGTTGTTGCGGATAAGCTCGGTTATGAGGGGCACCCATACAATGCACTGCTGGACCTATATGAAGAGGGATTCACTGTTAATGACGCCGATAGCATATTCAACTCGCTACTCCCCAGCCTTAAGTCAATACTTGAGAAAATACTTAGTGAGGGTAAGTACCCAAGTAGGCACCCGCTTGAGGATGTGCCTTACGACGTTAATGATATGAGGATGATCAACGAGGAGTTACTAAAATTACTCGAAATGCCTGTGGGCACTAGGTTTAGGATGGACGTATCCGCACACCCATTCACAATAGGAATGTCCATAAACGACGTTAGGATAACCACTAGGTACGAGGGCAAGGACTTCCGGTCAACCATGTTCTCCGTAATACACGAGAGCGGCCACGCAATGTATGAATTAATGATTGACCCATCGCTGGAGATGACGCCGGTGGGTCGTGGAGTGTCCATGGGGGTTCACGAGAGTCAGTCGAGGTTTTGGGAGAACGTTATTGGTAGGAGTAGGGAATTCGTGCACTTGGTATATCCATTACTCAGGGAGAGATTGCCATTCCTTAAGGATTATAGCGAGGATGATGTGTATAAGTATTTCAATATTGTCAGGCCGAGCCTCATTAGGGTGGATGCCGATGAGGTCACGTACAACTTCCACATAGCCCTTCGTTATGAGATTGAGAAGGGTTTAATAGCTGGTAAGCTCGATGTTTCTGACCTACCCTCACTATGGAATGACTTTATGGATAAGTACCTGGGTGTTAGGCCGAGGAATGATGCCGAGGGCGTTCTCCAGGACATACATTGGTCCCAGGGATCCTTCGGATACTTCCCAACATACACCTTGGGTAATGTCATTGCTGGGATGATTTATGCAAAGTTGCCCGGGCTTAAGGATAAGGTCGCTGGTAGGAGGTTTAGCGAGATTAAGGAGTTCCTTAGGGAGAGGATTTGTAAGTACGGCGCCATTTACCCACCTAAGGAATTGCTAATGAGGTCCTTCAACGATACCTACAACCCAACATACCTACTGAATTACTTACGTGAGAAGTACCTGGGCCAGTGACCTGTTGAAAAGGCTTAAAAGTCGTTAACTATTATCAATTAGGTATGAAGATCGATATTGAGGAGTTGAAAAATAAGTTAAAGCCGAGGCTAAGGCCAATAATTTGGCGTGACGAGGACAACACCTTAATACTGCTCGATCAGAGGAAGCTACCCTTTGAGGAGAGTTATGTGGAATTGAGAGATCCCACGTCCACGGCCGACGCAATTAGGCAAATGATTGTGCGTGGGGCACCCGCCATAGGCATAACGGCGGCCTACGGCATGGTCCTGGCCGTGGCGCACAGTAACGTGTCGACATTGGATGAGGCGCTGAGGGAATTATCCAGGGCTAGGGATGTCCTTAATGCGGCAAGGCCAACGGCCCAAAACCTCTTCTGGGCAACGGAGAGGATGTTAAATAGGGCCAGGGATGC
>DAXY01000073.1:16872-20933 GCA_002506645.1 Vulcanisaeta distributa
ATCTTTGATGAGGAATTCAATGCCGAACTGATGATGGGCATTTACGGGCTCGAGAAGATAAACGATGGTGATACAATACTGACCCAGTGCAACGCGGGTGGGTTGGCCACGGGCACCGGCATTGGGACGGCCACGGCACCTATAAGGGTTGCCCACGCACTGGGCATTAGGGTATCCGTCATGGCGCCTGAGACCAGGCCATGGCTCCAGGGCGCCAGGTTGACCGTGTATGAGTTGATGGCAGACGGTATACCGGTCACCTTAATCACGGACACGGCCGTCGGCTACGTCATGTACAGAGGCATGGTCAATAGCGTGATGGTTGGTGCAGATAGAATACTCAGGGATGGGCATGTCTTTAATAAGATTGGTACGTTTAAGGAGGCGGTAATAGCGCATGAGCTTGGTATACCGTTTTACGCCATAGCGCCGTCATCAACCTTCGACCTCAAGAGCAGGGTTGAGGATGTGAAGATCGAGGAGAGGGACCCGGACGAGGTGAGGAAGATAAGGGGTGTGCCAATAGCCCCTGAGAACGTCCCCGTGTTTAACCCGGTGTTTGACGTCACACCCCCGAAGTACGTCACGGCGCTTATAACGGAGAAGGGAATTATTTACCCACCATTCGATAAAAACGTGAGCAGGATACTAGGCACTGCCTAACCACTTTAGTGAAATGCCCAATTTACCTGTGTACTCACGGTAAATACTCACTAACCTACCGTACCAACTCGATAAGCCGTCGGGGCTTCCTGGGTAGGTCTCATAAAGGCTCTTGACCTCATTCATGTACCTCAACGCTAGCCTTAACTTGGCCGCGACGTCAGGCACCTTCATTAGGCGTAGGCCTATCTTTAACTTATCGAGAAGTGATAACTCGAGGGAGCCCCTCTCGGAAATCTCGAGCACTTCATCCTCAGTCAGCAACCTAGCCCTTAACCCCCTATTCAGCTGGTCATTAGTGAGTGTCTGGAGCATTAGCCTGAAGACATCAAGCATTGCCTGCTTAATGCCGTAAGCCCTCAAATACTCAATGTTATACCTCCACAACCCCCTCTCCGTAAAGTCGCCCCTCTCAAACGCCTCTATCACGGTTTTCGCAGCAAGCTCCGCCGAGAGTAGTGCTGGGCCTATTCCACCGCCGTGGACTGGGTTCACAGTGACTGCGGCATCCCCAGCGGCTAGGAATCCGTTCGCCACGAGCGACGGTAATGGCCTGCGGGTTGGGACTATGCCGCCGCCCACGTGTATTATCCTCCTACCCCTCGTGTATTGGCTATTCGCTAAGTACTTATCGTAATTGCGCCTTGGGTTAAGCCCCTGCTCCTCGCTCAACCTGCCCCATAGCCCAAGCCCTATGTTCATCGTGTTTGAACTCTTTGGGAATAACCACCAATAACCACCTGGCGCTATTCTCGTGTCTAAGTATATCCTTATGTACTCGGGCCTCTCAATCTCATAATCAACTTGTATAATCTCCCTATAGGCATACGATGCATCCTCAGGCAGTAGGGATTCCGAGACCCACCACTCACGGGGCAGCCTGCTCCTGACAACCGCGCCAACGCCGCTCGCGTCAATCACGACCCTGGCCCTGAATTCCTCAGTCGAGCCATCAGGCCTCAGCACCTTAACTCCTGAGACGGCGCCATTCTCGATTATTGGCCCCTGAACCTTGTGATTATCAAATATGTGGACGCCGGCCCTCTCGGCCTCGCCCATTAGCCATTGGGCCCATTTTGCCATGTCCAGGCCAAAGCCCTTGCCAAGTACCACGTACTTAACGGACATGTCCGGGCTGTATAGTTCTGCACCCTCGTACCTTATCATGAACACGTCACTCGGCGGCTTAATGCTCATTCGCTCAATGTGGTGAATGCCTATGGCGTCACCAGTGACCTTAAAGACCCTATCCCTCCTCTTCATCTCTATTAGTGCAACGTCAAGCCCGGCCTTAGCCAGTAGGTACGATGCGTAAGAGCCTGCGGTGCCTGCGCCAACTACTACGACGTCAAAATTAACCATACCGATGATTGTGGGCCCAGGTAATTTTAAGTATTAAGGGCTTGGCGGCGATTAATTATTTGATTGGTAATTGTAAAACCTCGCCAGGCTTCAGTATGTATACCTTTACGTCAGGGAGCATGGACTCGGCAAGCTCCTTAAATTGCTGCGGATCCTGCTTAATGTCTGGGAATGTGTTGTAGTGCATGGGTATTGCCGCCTTGGGCCTAAGCATGGTTAACGCGTAGGCCGCCTGCCTCGGGTCCATGGTGAATAAACTACCTATTGGTAGCATTGCCACGTCAATCTTAAACAACCTACCGAGTATATCCATTTCGCTGAACAACCCGGTATCGCCTGCGTGGTATATCGTTGCCTCGGGGGCCTTTATTATGAAGCCCACGGGCACGCCCCTGCTTGAACTATGTATTGCCGGTGTTACGTAGACCTCGATCTCGCTCGTTAATTTAACGGATCCGCCCACGTTCATGCCTATGGTATTCTTAACGCCCTGTTCACCGAGGTAATTAACTAGCTCGAAAACCCCAACCACCGTGGCATTGGTCTTCTTGGCTATGTCTATCGTCTCGCCCAGGTGGTCAAAGTGGTCGTGAGTCACGAGTATGTAGTCCACGTTAGTTATCTCATTGAGGGTCACCGGCGATAGTGGGTTGGAGATCCACGGGTCTATGAGTATTTTCTTACCGCTTAGCATTATTTCGAAGGCCGCATGCCCAAGCCACTTGATGTATGATTGCGTACTCATTAAACCCTAGAATAGCCCTGTAATAAATAAACCTTATCACAGTCAGCTCTTAATGACGAAGGATAGCCTAATGGCCCTTGAGTGGGGTGGGTATATTAGGACCTCGCTAATTGCCACGCCGTACTTACCGGCCACCGACCTTGCCAGGTCATAAATACTGCTAAGCCTCATTGGGTGTTCAAGGTATATCTTTATACTCACCTCAAGGCCCTTCTGGGAACTCCTAACGCTAACCCTCGTGAACCTGAGGGACTTGGTCTCCGAGGACTTGAGCGCTTGGTCGACGAGCATCTTTATCTCCCGCTGTATTGCTGATGACATTGATCACTCATTAACCTGGGAATTATTAAGGTTAATCATGGGCTACTTTAGGTACTCGGTCAGGGACCTACTCATGTACTTATTAATTAATTGCTCGAGGGTGTAGGCGTTGCTTAAGTCATCAGGTCTCACGATGAGGTCGCCCTTATCAGTGATTGGTAGGAAGCGCCAGTCATCACCCCTAAACTTCACGGCAACGTATGCATCCCCCCTCGCCCTACGCGCAAACTCCAGCAGCTTCTCAACCTTCTCACCCTCAATCCTTATGGAACCCCTCCCAGACCTGTACTTAGCCTCGATGATTATCACGAATCCAGGGCCTATGGCCACTATGTCTGGGACAAACCTCTTCCTAACGCCACCGCCTGAGGAGCACCCCCTGAGGACCGCCAATCCCATGTCCCATAACCTATTCGCCAAGGCCCTCTCGTGTGCCGAGCCCTTCCTCTTCGCCAGGCTCATACTACCTAACCTCGACCTCACCGGCAATGTCCGTATCAGGGCAGACCAATAGGCATAGGGGATTTGAGGGGCTACCGCAGAAGTCGCAGTTGGCCTTGATAATGACCTTGGTATTGCCCGTGAGGCCGCCCTTGATAATGCCGTTATAGAGCTCGGCCAATTTCATATCGTATGTAAAGACGAAGCGTGAATGCATGAGCAGGTTAATGCTATTGATGGATCCACCGCGCACCAGCATGTATAGGTCGCCTCCGGATTCTACGTACTCCATCAACCAATCAATGACCGCCTTGGGTAGGGCCTTGGGCTGCACAGCAATGTCGCCGCCCATCACAGGGTCGATGAATAACTCATCGGGTATATTGAGCAGGCTGGGCCTTACCCTTACAAGTCTCATCAGCGAGTCTAGGGTGAGCCCAACTACCGTGTTTGTAAAGCCCATTACGTACCTGAGCCATGACTCACCAACTCCGGGCCCAAGGACTATGATTACCTTATCGAACTTATC
>DAXY01000073.1:20992-21835 GCA_002506645.1 Vulcanisaeta distributa
CTGGATCTGGCTCACTTCTTAATTCCACTGCTAACTTGTTAGTGAATACGAGACTTGGTGCGTATTTCATCTCCTGATCAATTATGGGCACCGCCTCTGGGTACATGGTTATCAAAGCTCCTCTTCCTCCCTGCTTACCTCCTCGTATAGGGCACCTATGTCTCTGAGTATGTCATATATCTTAAATACTGCGTCCCTAACCTGCTCCTCCTTCTTGGCGCCTGTGCACACGATCTTTCCCGAACTGAATATTAAGAGGACGACCTTGGGCTTGTCCATCCTATAAATGAGGCCGGGGAATTGCTCGGGCTCGTACATGGAGTTCTCGAGCATTAAGGCCGACCTCTCAATATCAACCTCAGCATGGAGGTTACCCGAGGCCACTATATTCTGTACCTGTATCTCTGGCGTGAGTGGCACATCGGCGCCATGCTCATTGAGCATCCTCACCAATTCCTTAACCGCCCTCTTGAGCTCGTTCTCGCTCTTAGCGCCCGTACACACCATCTTGCCCGTCCTGAAGATTAATGCCGATATCTTCGGTCTCTGAAGCCTAAGTATTAACCCAGGGAATTGCTCAGGGTTGTACTCAGCCGCCGGGAGCCTTTCTGCGAGCTTATCTAGGTCTAAATCGATACTGAGGTTTACCGTGGCAACAATATTCTCAATGCGATAGGTGGGATTCGGCATTATTCATGATTTAAAAAAGCACTTAAAAAACCTTTCCGACACAATCATGGGGGTATTACCTAGCCCGTATCATCATCGCGAGGAATAGTTTATAAAAGGGGTGGCATTTGAATTACTGACCTGTATGGGCGGTAAGAAGAAACCAACATTGTC
>DAXY01000073.1:21911-23524 GCA_002506645.1 Vulcanisaeta distributa
ATCATCGACCCAAAGTTAATGGGCGATATAGAGAAGGAAGTGGTTAAGTGGGAGTACGTAACGCCGTACCTAGTGGCGACTAGGTTCAACATGAAGATTAGTGTTGCGTATCAAATATTGAGGGCGTTAGCGAGTAAGGGCACGCTGGTGCTCGTATCAAAGGGCCACAGGACCGAGGTCTATACAACGCCCGAGAGACTTAGGCAATTGGCCGCTTAATCACGTGAATAGTGAGTCAAGCCTAACCTTAATGAAGTCCCTGGGTAATTCCTTAATCCTATTAACAACGCCCGGTTCAACAACCTCCACAATACCCAACTTCCTAAGCGCCCTTAAAACCCCATCCTCAATCCTCATAATACCCTCGTTGACCCCACCGAACTGCTTGGCAATGTCTAGCTTCAGTCTTAACTCACCAACACTCCAGTACTTCTGTAAGTAACTAAGCATCGCAATAGCCACTTTATAGCCCTCCTCCCTATTCTGCATTAATTCCTCGTTAATGGCCCTCCTGAGTATGGCCGTGAACTCGTCCATGGCTACCGTAGAATAATCCATTCTAGCCCCTGCACCCTCAGTACTGGCCGTGCTCGTCAACCCCTCCCTCACCTCTAACTCGGCCTTACCACTCTCATGAGCCTCCTCACGCTCCATACCCACAGTCCCTGGTCTCTGCTTACTTCCCTGGTCAACTCCCTGAGCCGATGTACTAGTCCCCTCTTTCTCGCCCTCACCACCCTCCGTGGTGGCCTGCCCAGCCTCGCCCTTCTTACCCTCACTGAACACTTCCAGTATGCTTGAGCTCCTTACATGCCTCTGCCTAACCTGGCGCTTAGCATGCATTGGGGACCTGGCGACCTCCCCAGGTACCTCTATGTACGTTGGTATTGATAACTTAACCTCACCATTACCCACCCTAATACTACCGATTACGTACTCACCGGATGCCTTAAACCTTCTTTCGCGGATTAACTCCTTAATTATTAGGTATAGTAGGGTGTTACCGACCTTATTGCTTGATGACCACTTCAACAGGTCCTGGTAAGTAACCCGTTTATTCCTCATTATGTACGTGCTCAATGATACCTTTAAATCATCAAAACTAACCACAGAATACTCCCGAGAAAGAACTCTTTTATACTTACTCTATAAGTATTGCTGTAATGGGTATGGACCTCGATGACGTTAGCGATATCGTGCTAAAGCCAAGGAGGCTACAAATACTGAGGTTATTACTTAGCCAGGGTACCATGAGGATATCCGACATTAGGAGGGCCTTGAACGCGCCGGCATCGTCAATTTACTACGATGTTGAAATCCTCAGGGCCAACGGCTTAGTCATTAAGGATGGGCCATACGTGAAGATAACGAGTAAGGGTAGGATGCTCGTTGAGAGGATTGACGGGTCAGTAAGCCCCACCCAGGATTCTAAGGAACCCAGTAGGAAGGCTGAGGAGTTTACTAACATATTGCTGATGAGGCCGTTAACAATAAACATGTACAGGCTTGGGCCGGGCACGTTGATCATATACTCAATGGTGATTATAATCCTCGGCCTAGTCACGGCCTTCGCCCAGGATTACGAACTGCTGCTTCTGGTCTTCGTGGAGGGC
>DAXY01000073.1:23557-23760 GCA_002506645.1 Vulcanisaeta distributa
ATTTATAAGTACATGCTCGGCAGTGAGATCATAGATATTAAGTTATTAAGTGGTGTCTTAACGTCGTTGATACCAACGTCGCTCTACCCAACCGTAATGGCATTATTAACACCGTGGTTACCGCCATACCCACTCTCAATAATTGATGCATTGCTTAAGGCGTTGCTGCCGCTTCTTGACTTAATAATCCTCGCCACAGTATT
>DAXY01000073.1:23841-29435 GCA_002506645.1 Vulcanisaeta distributa
GGTGATGAATAACGTTTACCCACCTGCCGAGGATTCCTGGCAGACGGCTGAGCTACTTCGCTGGGTTGTGAGTAGGAACGCTAGTGATAGGGCGTTGAGGATAATCGATGTTGGTTCTGGAACCGGCATATTGACGCTGGCGGCGCTTGAGGAGGCCGTAAGTAATGGCGGTTCTGCGTGGGCCTTGTCCATCGACCATGACATCAACGCATCAATAAATACGAGGGTGAACCTACTTGATAATGGCCTTTATCAGTACGCGGATGTCGTAACGATGAACCTCCTGGATGCCGTTAGGGAGGGCTTCACAATCGATATTATCGTTAGCAATCCCCCATACCTACCAGGCAATTGGAGTGAGGATTGGAGGGTCCTCGGCGGTCCCCATGGTAATGAGGTGATTAAGCAATTAATACTGCGCATATGCCGTGGTGAGGCCGGTGTCGTGATCCTCACCCAATCATCACTATCTAATTGGGAGGAATCAGCGTATTGCCTAGGCAGGTGCGGCTTTAAGTTGGTGATGGTGAAGGCCATTCATTACTTCTTTGAGGATGTGGTAACCATGGTTTTTGAAAGGGTTTCGTAACGCCCTAAGATTTTATCATGCAAATTGCTCAATGGAGATGTTAAGCAGGGATTCGCCAACGTCCGATGCATACTCAGCTATCCTATAGATACTATCTAGTATTAGCCTGGCTGATGCAGCCGCCTGCGTGGTTAGGTTGTAGCTCGTTAGTGATGAGTCCAGAGACTCGACCGCCTCACGCATTTCATACTTAACAGTATCGATTATGTAATTAATCTCCTTCATGTCCACCTTCTCAGTCATTGCCCTACTAACGTTGTTCATGATCATGGAATCCTTGCCCAATAATTCAACGAACCTCTGCCTCAGCTCCTGAGGTATTAGGAGTATGTACTTATCGCCCAGGCTAACGATCTCCCGGGCTATCTTGACGGCATGGTCGGCGGCCCTCTCGAGGGACTTATTAATTATTGCGTACTCAATTATGCTCCGTGGGTCCTGAATCCCGGATAGGCTTAGGGCATGCTTACTGACCAGGATCCTCTTCAACTGCCTATTGAGGAGCCAGTAGAACTTATCCACCTCATTATCCCTCTCGATAATGTCTGCCGCCACAGCCCTATCACCATTCTCTACCGGCGTCCTTAAATCATCGATCATGCCGACGACGGTCTTGCTGAGCTTGGTTATTATGTCCCTAATGTTTATGTCAGGCACATTAACGAGGTTTTGTATGACCAACGTGTTCCTACCCTCCTCAATAATCTCAACGCCAGTTAACTTCCTCCGCACTATCTCCTTAACCTGCTTCTTTAGGTTTAATGTCGATATGTCGAAGTTGAGCTTAAATATGTCATAACCAGATAGGTAATGGGCTAATAACACCCTCTCTAGGTGGTCTATGTTTGATAAGTCCTGGTTCACGTTTATTGATGACTCAAGGAGGGGTGCCTTGACCATCTTCTTAGGCACAACGAGTAGTGAGAGGTCTGGCTGCGGTATTACGAGGACTTCATCGCCGGGCTTAAGATCCACCTGCCTAGTCCACTCCTTGGGCAGCGAGACTATTAGGGTAGCGCCTCCCGTCAACTGAACCCTCCTAGTCTCCGGTTCAAATTTCACTATAGACATCACGACATAATAATTAGACCCCTATAAATACCTTATCCTAATAAATCAGTAATTATTAATAGCGTGGTTTTTAGAGATGAAATACATATTTCTTGCTCATACCTACTCTATTAAAACCTCCGTCTCAGCTATACTACCTAATTTAGGTATAATTACTTGCAATACGCCATCCCTATACATGGCCTTGGCGCCATCAACCTTAAACCTAACCCCAAGCTCCACCTTCCTATAAATCCTAAAGTTGCTCAACCTCTCCACCCTGGCGGCCTTACCAATGGCTGGTGGTGGCTGTGGTTCGGCCATTATTTCCACGTAATTGTTACCAACCCTAACCTTAATACTCTCCTTCTTAACGCCGGGTAGGTCGGCAAGTATTATTATTGAGTCGCCGTTGTCGAATACGTCCACAGGCGGCTCCCTAGTCATCAACCTCGGATCTATTACAGAGGCCAACTTACTAATTAACTCATTCACCCCAGTCTCCACCTTATTCACACTCATCGCTATGTCCGTCGTATTCTGCTCCATCGTCATAGGTAGTAAGTGGTTGTGGTTAATAATTACCAAACACATTAATTAAGTGATACTCCATAAGTCACACATAGATAAATACGGGATCCCCGTGAAGTCCCTGGTGGGTTTACGGACGTGAATTAGATAACCAGTAACTCCCTGATCAAACTCCCACTAACGAATCTATCGGGGAGGAAGGGCTTCATGATGGGGTCCATCACGCCATCGGCTATGTAATTACTTAATAACTCTGCCGCATATGGACCGAACATGAAGCCATGGCCGGAGAAGCCGGACAGCACGTAGACGCCCTCAGGCCACGTATTTGACCTACCCATTATGTGGCTATGGTCTGGCGTCATTTCGTAATAACCCGACCACACCCTCATAATCCTCACATTCCTTAATCCCGGCACCAACTTGATAGCCTCCCTAGCCCAGGCAGTTAACCAAGCGAGCGTGTTTCCATAGGGTAAAAAGCCCTCGGGGCCCTCAAGCTCTATACTACCCAGTATCTCGCCCCTCATTGTTTGGCCAATGTATAGGTTTGTCTCGGTGTCTATTATGTACGTATCTATTACAGGCTTCACGGGCTCCGTAATCCCGATCTCCCTCCTCATAGGCCTAATTGGAACCTCTATATTGAGGGTGTTCCTCATGACCTCCCCAGTCCATGCGCCGGCCGCGAACACGACATTCCTGGTCTTCACAAAGACGTTACTACTTGATACGTTGGTGACCCTACCGCCCTCCACTCCCACGCCCCTGACCTCCGAGTGCTCGTAAACCTTAACGCCAAGGTCGAGAACCCTTTCGTAGTAGCCCATCACTAGGTAGTCGTGGTGAAAAGCACCGTTTTGGGGCCCATAGACTGCGCCGACAAGGCCCTGGGTATTGATGTATGGAAACCTATCCCTCAACTCCTCCACCGTGAGTACTTGTACGGGCACGCCCAGCGGCTTCCATATTTGCTCATTCAATTTCTCGAAATTCTCAAGGACCTCCCTACGCCTAATAAGCCATAGGTAGCCCGACCTCTCAAAGACCCCATTCCAACCAAGCTCACCACTTAGGGACTCCAACCTCTTAATAGCCCTGATCGCGAACTCGGTGTTCTCCCTATTACCGAAGTGGACTCTATACCTGCCGGCATTCCTGGTGGAGCTGCCTGAGCCTACGTAATCCTTCTCGAGGACGACCACTGAGAATCCCCTGCGGGCTAGGTGATACGCCACGGCGAGGCCTACGATGCCCGCGCCAACGATCACGGCATCCGCCGTAAGCGATATTAATCCACGGCCCTCACCCATTACTCACCACCCGCGAGTGTTGCCATTGGTATTGGCGCCTCAGGGAATCTGATCCTAGTTAGGCCAAGCTCGTTTGGCTTCTTCTGATATATGAAACTGAGTATTAGGTTAGTGCTAACCAGGCAGAACTTGCCTTGGCAGGGACCCGTACCTAGACCAACAACCCTCTTAATCCTCTCCATACTTGGTAACCTCAATGACTTATACTCCTCCTCCTCACCATGGAGAATCCTCACCTTAACCTCCCTACTATGCATCAAGACCTTAACGGCCTCTAAAACATCGCCCAGGGTAACGTCCTCGCAGAAGCATAGGTACTGCCTATTGGCACTCCGCAACGCATTCTCCACATCCTCGATTGACCCGGCCGCCGCCCACATGGGCGCATGGACAACGTTGGGCTCGGCGTAGTAACCACTGCCCTGAAGGCCCTGCTCAAACCTGAGGATTACGTTGTAGTATGACGAGTTTGTGTTAACCAAATCCCTCTTGAATTCGGCTAATTCCTTGTCAAGGGCGTCCCTAGGCACTAAGCCCTCCCTGGCGCCTATGTTTAATGCCGTTACCCTAGCCTGCCTAGTGATTAGGAACTCCGGCAGTAATCCTCCGGCATCACCGATTACGTAGACATTACCAACCCCGACATCCCCTGTGAATCCCCTCCTTGGCACGAGACCTCCCAACTCAGGAGCGTAAACGATGGGTACGCCCAATTGTGCCGGTAGGTCAATGACGGGCACCCTAACCGCACTCACTATAACATCAACGACAACTTCCTCCCTCCTTCTCGCCTTGGCCTTATGGCCCCTTAGGTTCTCAAGGACTAGCCTTAACCCATCACCTGAGTCCTTCGCATCAACTATGTTCATGCCTATGAACGCCTTAATACCCAGCGACTCAACCTTATCCCTATATAGGTCACTCCTTATTATGGCCGAATTATCGCCAAGGTACGTCTCAACGCCCAACTTAGCCAGGTTCATGGCGACCCTAATGCCCCAATCATCGCTACCCCAAACCAAAACCCTCCTCGGCCTAAAGCCCCACCACCTCATGAGCTTAAGTATTGTTAAGCCTGTCATCATGCGCGGCGTACCATTACCTGGAAAGACCAGTGGGACTTCTCGAAAGCCCTGGGCAAGCACTAAATACCTATAATTAAATATGTACAGTTTTGATGAGTCCCTTGAGTGGCCGATGGCAGCATCCTCGAGGAAGCCGTCGAAGACTACATTGGTTAGTACAGTAGTTGAATCACTAACCTCCTTACCCAACTTACTGACGAATTCACTGCCCCTTCCCAAGTCCCTAATCTCCGTATCATCAACTACCAAGTGGCCGCCGAGGTAATGCTCACCCTCGACTATGACTGCCCTTAAACCGAGGTTACTGATCTCCCTGGCAACCGAGAGACCCGCCAAACCCCCACCAATGATTAGCACGTCAGTATTGACGTTGATCCTCACCGCCCTCTCAGGAACGCTTGGTAACTCGTTGAGTGATGACCTATTTAATGAGTTCCGTACCCTATCGCGTATTAAAGGCCATAGTGATATTAATAACCTACTTCTTGGGAATGATGATGGACTTGCAAGTCCCCTAAGTATTGAGGGAACGCTACTGTATTTGCTCGGCATAACCGGCTTCCCGCTGCATAGGCCGTAATGGCCTGATGATGACCAATAACCCTCACACCACCATTCACAGCAGAGGAATCCCCTAGCCTCGCCATACCTCGAGCTACGCATGATGCCGTAGTTGCCGCGGTTAAGCTCATCAATGATCCACGGTCGTTCACTCATTCATGAGCTACAGACCCAGTATAGTTATAAATTTTGTCCGCCACCTTGGCCGCCCCTAAGTGATGACTTGACGTACTCATCGCACTTACTACGGTATAGGCAGTAATTACATGACTGCGGTAACTCACCCGCCAACCTCCTCCTTACTAGTGGGCAATGCTTTACGTAGTACTCAGGGTAACACCTCTTACATATCACGAGTGAGTTCCCTATATAGGCCACCTCCCAAAACGATACATGCCGCCCGCATATGCTGCATGTGAAGCTCACTTTCGCCCACCCCTCTCCACTGAATTGCTGCTCACTATT
>DAXY01000073.1:29537-35151 GCA_002506645.1 Vulcanisaeta distributa
GTTGTCGTCTTTGGCAAGCACGTGAGGCTCAGGAAGGACCACCCAGCAATTGAGCTCATGGGTAGGCTTGATGAGCTTGAGGCATTGGCCGAGTGGGGTATGTATGAAGTCGGCGGTAGTGATTTTAAGGTAATCGCCGCGATGGCTGCGGCAATAAACACATACCTAGCCACTGGCGATGATGCGTGGCTCAGACCAGTCAGGGAGGTGATTAATAAGGCATGCGAGTTGGATAGTAAGGAATTGGGTTGGTTCATACCCAGCGATAGGGCAACAGCCCTCCTAAACCTGCTCAGGGTCAAGGCTAGGGAGGCGGAGAGGGCGGCGGTTAAACTCCTTGATGATGACGGCCTACCCACCGGCAAGGTCAATGAGTTAATTAGTGTGCTTAATCAATTGAATAAGTACGTTGTCCACCTAATATTCCTAAGTGATGCATACGTATTTAAGGGCGTGAATGATAAAATAAGGTCATTATTAAACCCATAATACCCGTAGGTAGTAACCTTTATATTTTAATTACCATGGCTTGGGGATTAATGAGGCATACCGCCGTACTGGCAACGGTATTGTTCATAGTGACCGTCATAATACTAATATATTACGCCATCTTCATGGATAAGGGCCAATTCCTAGTTGGTAATACGAATAGGGCGTTGGACGCCCTAATGCTATCTCTCGTCATAATCTCCGGCATTATCACGGGCATAGTGTATTTATTTAGCTCCAAAGTAGGGGAGGGTGGTGGTAATGTTCAAACCATACAGTATTGAGGAGGGGAAATTCCTAGTCAAGCTAGCCAGGAAGGCCGTGGAGGAGTACCTACGCAGTGGCAGGGTTATTCAGCCACCGCCAGACACGCCACCGAGACTTCTCAAGGACAAGTATGGGGTCTTCACCACAATAGAGATCTTCATGGGTAGGGACAGGAGGGGCGAACTCAGGGGTTGCATTGGCTTTCCACAGGCTGTTTATAACACCGCCAATGGCGTTATTAGGAGCGCCATAGCGGCCGCCGTTGAAGATCCAAGGTTTGAGCCTATGAACATTAATGAGTTGGACAGGGTAACGTTTGAGGTATCGGTATTAAGCCAGCTCGAACTGCTTGAACCTGGGAATCCGAGGAGTTACCCCGAGAAGATCGTAATCGGTAGGCACGGCATAGTCATTCAAAAGGGCTACTACTCAGGGCTATTACTGCCTCAGGTGCCCGTTGAATACTGCTGGGACTCCATGACATTCCTAAATGAGGGTTGTATGAAGGCATTCCTACCGCCAGATTGCTGGTTGGATGAGGATACGTCCGTTCTTATTTATGAGGCTCAAATATTTAAGGAGGTCGAACCCAACGGCGAGGTTGTTGAGAGAGACTTAATGGAGGAATTGAGAGGGTGCAAGAATGCCAATAGAAGTGAGGGCTGACTTACATACACACACGATATATAGTGATGGTAAGGGGGAGCCAAGGGACGTAATAGTAAATGCGTTAAATAGGGGGGTAAGGGTGCTGTCAATAACTGATCATAATACATTCAAAGGATCACTTAAGGCCTTGGAGCTAATGAGGAGTGATGCCCTTCGGATTAATGGCGATTTCATATTCATAGTTGGTAATGAGGTTAGGACGGTAGATGGTGACGTACTAATACTGTGCATGGAGTACCCAGGCACTGAGGATGTGCCTAGGGTGATACCCGAGCTACTCGATTGGGTCTCCCGAAATAATTGCCTAGCAATACCTGCACATCCATACGATGTGCTTAGGCACGGAGTTGGCGATAAGGTGAGGAAGTACAGGTGGCACGCCATTGAGGTGTTCAATGCCGGCGCATTACCAATATTTAACCAGATGGCAAGTAATGCTGCGCGTGAGCTGGGTCTGCCGGGCCTCGCCAATAGCGATGCGCATGTGCCTGAGCTAGTCGGCATTGCCTATACGGTATTTGAGGTGGAGGATTTAACGGCGGAGTCCGTGTTTAAGGCGTTGCTTAGTAATCACGTGAGGGCCGTTGCCCATTACCCAGGGCCTGGGTTAATCATTAAGAGACTTTCCTGGTCAATTAAACGTAGATTGAGGAGGGTCAGGACTGAGGCTTGAGTATTTCATCGATGAATCTCCTGAACAATAACCTCACTAAGCCACTACTTATGGAGTCTAGGTACTCCTCCGTTAATAGTATGAGTGAGTAATCCTCATGTTTCACTAGGTATATGTACTTGCCACCGCCGTGCATGACCATGAAGTCAGTATTATAATTAATGACCGACCTTAACAACTCCTCGCTGATACCCAGCTCACCTGTGTATTCTATCATGTCATTGCCCCTCATAAGTCCCACGAACGATGCCCCAAACAACTCCCTAAACTCAGAGAGACTTGATGGTACATAACCCATCTGGACAAAAGGCGGGTTCTGCATCAGGCACTGTCTCTCTATCTGGTTTATGTAGTCCTTAAGCTCGTTAATTCTCGAAATAATAACGTCCATGGCGTCCGCAGACGTCTGCTTAAGCACCTGAACCAACTCATTCTCAATGCCCCTAATTAACCTCTCAATCCTCTCAACGTCAATAGGCCTCTCAGGGCTCTGTAACGGCCTAATCTCTACGGGCCTACTCTCAACGAGAAATGCCCTACCGCCACGTCCTGCCGTTACCTCCTGAACTGACTGGGCTGGGGCTTGCCTTTGGCCTGGTTGATCCCTTTGTTCGGGCCTGTACTGCGGGGCTGGGTTATTGAATGGCTTGCCCTCTTCCTCCTTTCCACGCCGACCACCGAAATAGCCAAACCTATATAGCAACGCAATGATTATTGCCGCTATTACTACCACAATTACTATGAACGTTGGTGTCCCCACCTGCGGGATCTCCATTACGAAATATGTTGGGAGAAAATTAATAAAATTATTGCTTAATTGGGAATTGATCAAGGTACTTAATAATATCTAGTAAGCCCCTGATGCTTATTACCCGAGGATCGCCATAACTACCTAGGAAAAACACGGCCTTAACCCCAGCATTTAGTGCCATCTCAATGTCGTACCTCGAATCGCCAACGACTATTACCTCATCCACGCCGAGGCCTAGGGCGTTGAGGATCCTTAGTAATGGCTCGGGATCCGGCTTACCCCTGCTAACGTCGTCCCCCGCTATGAGGGCATCAACGTACTTATGGAGGCCGGTCACCTCGAGGACCTTAATGGCGACCCTCCTAGAGCTTGACGTAACCACGCCAATTAGGAAGCCCCTATCCCTAAGGAACTTCAGTAATTCGGGCGCGCCATTCATGGCCCTGGCATTCCCAAGCATTGATAGGTACACCTCGTTCTTAATCTCGAGGGCCCTCTCTGCCAAGCCCTCACCGCATAATTTCTTGGCTATATCCAACGCCCTAAGCCCCATTAATGTGCTCACGTAATCCATGGTTGGTACGGGAAGGTTAAGGCGCTTACACGTCTCCATCCACGACAATGCATGAAGTGGTACAGTATCCACGAGAGTGCCGTCTAAGTCGAATATTGCGGCCCTTATCCTGGCATCAGTCAGCAAGGCGTCTTCATTACCCTCTGCAGACCTGTAACTCATCACCATCGCGCATTAAACCGTAGGCGGGAATTAAAAGCTTGCCCATGGTTTAAAGTAGGATTTTATAGATCGAAGCTAGTATTAATGACGTGAGCCCCGTTACGTAGATTCCATCGAACACGCCGGCGCCGCCAATCGATACGTAACCTCTCATGAACCTTATAACCTTCTTAATATTAAGTATGTCAGCCCCAACCAGCGTTGATAATGAACCGAGACTGTACGAGAACGCCAGTGGATTAGCGTGAAACGCCACGGTGGATATTAATGTGAAGATTAACGTTAGAAGTACCGGTAATGCGGTCGGTAATGCGACGCCAACGCCAGGTATTAATCTCGCGCTTCTCCATATTATCATTGACGATAGAACTAACGATATTATAAATGAAATTAGTATTAACAGGTTGCGGATTAGGTACGTAATTATCAAATACGTCGATATCGCCACCGGTATTACGGCACCGCCAACATTGACCTCAAGAAATAATTTATCAACCCTCTGTATGATTATTGGCATTGGGAATAACTTCATGAAGTCGATAAATGGGTTGAATGGTACGTAATAGGTGACCTCAGCAACCTCAATATTGACATAGCTCGTTAATAATGAACCTAGCGTAAGCGCTAACGCAAGCATTGGTTGAATGCCTATGGTGATTAGGACCAGGAATAGGAACAGGAGCAGCGGCGATATGACCAGGAATCCTATGAACATGATGATATTCACGGGTAATGAAAGCCTGATGCCAAGCCTTGGCTTGACATCGTATTTGATGGCCATTACTAAATGATGACTATCACTAACCTTAATAAACGTAACTAACCAGCGGGCTTCACGAGCAGTACGTCGCCGTCAATCCCAACGACAACGACCCGGGAACCCCTCCTAACGTCCTCAAGGGCCCTGGCCCTCCAGTACTCACCCCTAACCTTTACATAGCCGAGACCATCCCTACTAATGTCATCAACGGCCATCCCCACCTCATTAACGGGCCAGTAGAGCCTCTCGGAGAGGGGCTTAGTCCTTATCGCGCTTATCACCCTACTCGCTATGAAGCCCCCAAATCCACCTACGAAGGCTATGAGCACGTAAAGCACTACCCTAGCCTCGACTTGGTTCGCTGCTATTAGCCAGGACTGCGGCGCATATGCTGGTTGGAGTAGTACTATCCCTAATGCAGTAAGTACCACACCGACTATGAACAATGCGGCATGTGTCGTAAAGCCCGCGTGAACGTCAATGGCAATCGCGGCCAAACCAATGATTAATAACGCCAGCCCAAGCCAGTTAATGGATAGCCCAGTTAGCATTGGTATTATCATCAATATGACCCCAACCCCGGCCAGGTAATAATGCCTAGTGATAAAGCCGATGATGGCGAGTAATAACCCCAGCCCGGCCAGTAAGTCCTGTATCGTGGGGTTAATTAGGGCCTCATAGACCTGGTACCCAATACCCGGCTGGTAATACGTGACCACGGGGTTAACCACGTAGTAGGTAATGCCATTTATCGTGCTGCCGTTAATCTCGTTGAGTAGCGAACCTACGTCAGCGGCTATGAAGTTTATGACGCCGTACCTAAGCGCCTCCCTGGGCCCAAGGTTAGTGTTGTAAAACACGCAGTCGCGGGCAAAGGTTGCATTCCTACCCCTAAACTCGGCAACCTCCACGAAGTACTGACTAATTGCGTTGAGTATCTTACTCTCGTTTATGAATATTTCCTGCCCAGTTATTGGGTTTATCTCGACGGGCTGGCACGAGCCTATTACCGTGCCTGGCGCCATAGCCGCCACCGTGGTTGATAACAGGACGAGCGTGCCCGCGGACCAGGCATAGGAGCCCGTGGGGTATACAAAGCCTATCACGGGTATTTTCGCATCTTCAATACTGGACACTATATTCAGCGCCGCATCCAATTCACCACCTGGCGTTTTCAGGATTATCAGTAATGCTGAGTTTGGCGTTGACTCGGCGAGCCTTAGGGCGTTTTGTAACTCGTCATATGTCAAGCCTGTTATTTCGCCATTT
>DAXY01000085.1:0-257 GCA_002506645.1 Vulcanisaeta distributa
GTTAGCGGCAGGATTAAGTTGCAGTCAATACCTGGGAACCCACCATCATTCCTAGAACTGCCAAGTGGTTGTAAGTTCCACCCAAGGTGCCCATACGTTAAGGATGTATGTAAGGTCCAGGAACCAAAATTAACTAGGGTCAATAATAGGATAGTTAGGTGCTGGCTTTATGGTGGGTGATAGGCATGCCCCCAATAATTAAGACGGTGAATCTCAGGAAGTACTATCTTGCTTATAAGATTGGTTTATTGGATAGG
>DAXY01000085.1:280-502 GCA_002506645.1 Vulcanisaeta distributa
GAGATTGAGGAGGGTGAGACCCTTGGTCTAATTGGCGAGAGTGGTTCCGGCAAGACGACGCTGGGCAGGTTATTGGTCACGCTTGAGAAGCCCGATGGTGGTGAGTACTACTTCATGGGTGAGAAGGTCACTGAGGACAAGATACCCTGGGTTAGGCAGCAGGTTGCCATGGTGTTCCAAAACCCATATAGTTCACTTAATCCGAGGCTTACGGTTAAGGAA
>DAXY01000085.1:619-4433 GCA_002506645.1 Vulcanisaeta distributa
GCGATTGCCAGGGCCATAGTCAAGAGGCCCAGGTTCATAGTTCTTGATGAGCCGACCTCGGCCTTAGACGCGTCATTACAGGCCCAAGTGCTTAATTTACTAATGGATCTTAAGGAGCAGTTGAAGTTGACCTACCTATTCATAACACATAACATAGCCATAGCCTACTACATATCGGATAGGGTGGCCATAATGTACGCGGGTAAGATAGTGGAGATGGGCGACGTTGATGAGGTGTTTAGGAAGCCCATGCACCCATACACGCAATTACTAATGAAGTCAGTACCGACAATAGGTAGGAAGGAGCTTGAACCACCAACTGGCGAAGTCCCAAGCCTAGTGAATCCACCACCTGGCTGTAGGTTCCACCCGAGGTGCCCATACGCAATGCCCATTTGCAGGGAGAGGGAGCCGCAACTAATCAACGTCAATAATAGGCTAGTGGCCTGTTGGCTCTATCAGCAACAGTAATACCCACAACATACCACTTATTTTACACCTCTAGTTTTCATCTGTTCGAGAACCGACTTATAAGTATGCAGGAGGTAGGAATAGGCGTGGTCAGCATAGTTAGGCCGAGGGTTGAGCTGGTGCTTACGTGGGGTGGTGAGGAGCTCCTTGCGGCAATGACCGACGTGGTCTATAGGGCTTACTCAATCGAGGATGCCCTGAGGAGGGTTAGGGAGAGGCCTGAGCTCGTGGTTAGGCGTATTACTGGCTTTCTCAGGGATGGGCATTACAGCGTCTTCGAGTTCATGGGGGCTAGTTGGTTGGTGGAGGGTAGTAGGGCCTTTACTCACGAGCTCGTGAGGCATAGGCTGGCTAGTTACTGGCAGGAGAGCCAGAGGTACGTGGACTACGCGAAGGGGCAACTACGCTATGTACTACCGCCGGGCCTGGCCGGTGAATGGGCCAACCAACTGGGCAGTACGGCGCAGGCCTACGTGAGGGCTAGGGAGGGCCTTGCCCCTGAGGATGCTAGGTACCTGCTCCCAAACGCCATGGCTAGTAGGGTTTGGGTTCAAATGAATGCCCGTGAATTCTTCCTAAACTTCATCCCATTGAGGACTGGGCTTGGGGCCTTCCACGAGATTAGGCTCATTGCCTGGCTAATGTTCGACAGCCTAATCGATAAGTTCCCAATAACGGCCAAGTGGGTTTGGGAGAACCTGCCCAGGCTCCACCCCGACTATTGCAGGAACGCCAATAAACTAGCCAGCACCTACGGGACCAGTGACTGTAGGGTATTAAGCATTAAAGACGCCTTTGGGAAGTGGGGCATGGAAGTGCCGAAGAAACTGCTTGAGCTCATTAGTTAATGGGTTGGGGTTGATTAGGTTTGTTTGACCTGGTGAAGGGCGTAATGAATGGTCTCGCGAACCTAGGTACTTGATTAATTAGGGGTTGGGGCAGCGGCTTGATTATGTAGAGTATCACTAATGATGAGGTTATCGTAATTAATTGGGTCAACGGCCAGGTAATTGGTGGGTCAGTCATTGGTACCGTGCAGGACGAGACCACGGTCAACGCCAGGGATAGGCCCATGGCGAGGGTATTAACGCTCCTGACGCTCCACCCAGCACTAAATTGGAATATTGCCAGGGCTAGTGCGTAGATTATGTAATTACTGGCTATCGCCATGTATATGCCGAGGGGATGGAGGGCGACGTAGGCCAGGACCCCAAGGCCTAGCCCGACCAAGTTAGCCATTAGCGCATGCCAACCCTTACCAATGACCCAGTAGTATGACGTGTATATGCTGGCAATTACAGCAAGTGGCGTGTAGCCGAGGAGCACGGAGGCGTAGGGTATGGCCCTAACGTACTCGCCACTTATTATACCAATCATTGGCAGGGCGGGGAGTGCGAGGATTATTAACTGGGCCAGTAGGACAGCCGCTATGAAGGATGACACCGCATAATCGCGGAATGCCCTATTGACGTCCACGCCAATCCCGAGCCCCCGGGACAACTTACTATTCATCACCGTAGACACCGCGGGCCCAAGGGCAGTGACCGCATTGGCGATTACCGCCGCCAGTCCGTAAATGCCCGCGAAGCTCGGTCCAAGGTAGGCATAGACTAGGTAGGTGAGTATGTTGAAGCTTAATGTACCCATGTAACCAAGTATCCAGGACTGAAAGCCAAACTCAAGGAAGCCCCTGGCCCTAGCCCTAATAATGCCGACCCCAGTGCGTGGATTAACGAAACCCCTGACAACGCCTAGGTAATAAAGTAATTGTGCCAGGGAGCCGAGCAATACTGAGAGTGCCAGGGCATAGACATTACGCATAATGACTATCAATAAGACCTGGAAGACCCTCATCACGAGAATATAGAGTGTGGAGCCGAATCCCTGGGACACGACCCTACCCAATAGCCATAGGTATAGGCCCAGGGCGCCGGCAATTGATTGAATGAGCACTGCGCCGATGTATATATAGGCCGTACCCAGCAACCACCTCGGTATACCACTGCCTATGTATATTGGCGTTGCCAGGGCTATTATTGAGCCGTAAATCGCGGCCATGGCCAGCGACATGAGCGCCATGGCGGCGAAGTAGGGCTCCGCATCACCACCCCTTGCATGTTCAATGGCCCCCTCCCTGGCAATGGCGCTGGTTATGCCGGGTATTGGTATTAAGGCGCCGATTGAGTTTATGATTGCGAAGAGGGCGTTGTAGTAGCCGTACTGCGTCAGTGGTATGTACCTGGTTAAGACGATTATGTAGGCAATAGCCAATGCGTAATTGACCGCGGTTGGTAGGTAATTAAGCGCTATGGCGGCAATCGCGTTCTCCCTAACCATTCATTGACTACACACCCCGCGCATTTTAAGTATTATGGAGAATCAATAGTAATTACTTAATGGGTTGAATGCTTTAAAACCGTTTTTCAATAAGAGGATGATGGGCGTAAGTGGTATTGTACTCGTTGCGGGCGAGGGTACTAGGCTTAGGCCGCTAACATACACCTTACCGAAGCCCCTAATACCGATAATGGGGAAGCCTCTGGTAACGAGGATAATAGAGGGATTAGTGAGTAACGGCGTCAGCAGAATCTACGTGGTCGTTGGGCACCTCGGCTTCCTATTCAGGCAAGTGCTTGGTGATGGTTCAAGCCTTGGCGTGGGCATTAATTACGTGGAGCAGAGGGAGAGGCTCGGCATTGCCCACGCGATACATAGGGCCGTTGAGGATGGCGCAGATGGCGAATTAATAGTCCACCTAGGCGATAACTACTTCGGGGAGGGGTTGGGCCGGTTTATTCGTGAGTTCAGGGAGGGCTATTACGACGTTTACGTGGTCCTGACGAGGCATAGGGACCCAACCAGGTTCGGCAATGCAATAATCCAGGATGGTAAGATAGTGAAGCTAATTGAGAAGCCTAGGGAACCACCGCCCAATAGCCTCGTCATGACCGGGCTGTACATGTTTAGGGACCCAGGGGATGTGGAGAGGGCCTTCAGCACGCTCAAGCCATCGGCTAGGGGTGAGTACGAGATAACGGACCTAATACAGTGGTTCATAAACAACGGCAGGAAGGTGGGCTATACGGTGACTAATAGTTGGTGGAAGGACATGGGGACGCCGCAGGACATACTCGACCTACTCTACNNTGCTCGATGAGGTTAAGCCGATGATTGAGGGTGAGGTTAGGGGCGAGGTCAATGGCAGGGTCGTGATTGAGCGTGGGGCTGTAATTGAGGGCAGGGTGCACGGCCCAGCCTACATCGGTAGGGGCTCAGTGATAGGCAGGGACACGGTAATAGAGCACTATGTCGATGTTGAGTCGGGCGTGGTAATAAATGGTGG
>DAXY01000103.1:0-1974 GCA_002506645.1 Vulcanisaeta distributa
AGTAGGTACATTACGTAGCCCATCACTGGTGAGTATATTAACGCGGTCACAATGAGGACTAGGGTTGGGCTTAGGGCTACTGGGCCTAGGTAAATTGGCCCAAGCGGCGATATCGTGATTACTATTAGTACGAGGAGTATTGGTAGGAGCAGTGCAATTACTAGGTACGTCTCCATGAACAGGCTGAGTACCTGCGTGGCACTCCTTAACTTATTGTACTTATTCCTAATTAGGTACTCTAGCTTGAGCATTAGTATGTCGGCCAGGTTTGAACTTAGTAGGTAGGTCTCCGCTATGAGGTTGAAGACCTCGCCGTACGTCCTCGACGGCACCCTGTCTATGCTAGCCCTCAACGCCGTGAGTACGTCCATACCGCCCTCCCTAGAGTCCCTAAGTATTAACCTAAACTCCCTGGCTATGTATGGATCCCTCTCAATACTGGCTAGGGTGCTTATCAACTCCTCAAGCGTGACTCCACTGGCCACCAGGGGTATCATGGTTAGTAGGGTATTGATTAAGTACCTCTCGAAGTGGCTCGCCCTAACGTAGACCTTCGCATTCATGTACATGAGCATGAATAGGTAATCAATGAGCAACACAACCGAGGCGATGAGTAGGGCACCCCTCAGGGCTGTAATTGGCGTGAGCGCGTAGGCCACGGCCACCGCGGCGATTATGAATGGCGCATATGTCGTTACCGCCAGCGCGAAGTCCTTATTGAAGTCATAACCACTGAGCATGTGGAGCCTATTGACGTAGCCCTCCACCCAACGCCTATAGGCCGCCATTGGGTTTATCAAGGCAACTCACCACTAACTACCGCCTTATACGTCCTCTCCGGGTCTATGTAGTAATTCCTCGTGACCCTGAAGACGGACTCCGGCGACCTAAACCCGTACCTCGCCATGGCCTCCATGATCTCGGCCCTCCTCCTAAGCTCATTACCAACCTCCTCCTGCGAAACCCTACCCATCCTGACCAGGTCGGCTATCAGGGCGCTATCGCCCAACCTAACAATCTCATCCCTATCCCTACTCCACCTGAACAACGTATTAACCCTTAAGCTATCCCCCAACACGTCAAGCAATTCAGTAACATCAATAACGCGCCTAACAACCCTACCACCTACCTTAACCCTATTAATTAGTATGAACACGTTGGCCAGGGGTATTAGGGCCCGTGGGACGCTCATGGGCCTCGACAATAACCTCCTCACGGCAGCGCTTAGGGAGCTGGCGTGTATCGTGGTTAGGCCATTATGCCCACTGGCCAACCCCTGGAAGAATACGTAGGCCTCCTCACCCCTCAACTCACCAATCACTAGGTAGTCGGGCCTCATCCTCATTGAGACCTTGACCAGGTCGTATGCCGTGACGTTCTGGACGCCCGGCGTTTCAGACTCCCTAGTGACCAGCGGTACCCACTGCTCATGGGGTATGTTTATCTCCCTCGTATCCTCAATAGTCACTATCCTCGCCTCAGGCCTTATTAGGAATAGTAACGCATTGAGTAGTGTCGTCTTGCCGGCGCCCGTCGGCCCGATTATGACCATGTTTATGCCGTTCTCCAGCATGAACCACAGCGTGGCGACGACCTCGGCCTTTATGACGCCGTCAGTTATTAAGTCAATTACCGTTATTGGGTTTGCCCTGAACTTCCTAATGGTAATTATCGGCCCGTAGGGTGAGACGTCCCTAAGTCCAAGCTCGACCCTAAGGCCCTCGGGCAGTAATCCCTCGAGTATTGGGTTTGCGGAGCTTATGTTCTTACCAGCCCTTTGGCTAATCTTCACGACTAGGCTATCTAACTCATTACTACTTAGGGTGATGTTTGTCCTGAGGTGCTCATACCTACCGTGCCATACGTAGATGGGCCTATTGGGCCCATTAACGTTAACATCCTCTATGTACTCATCCCTAATTAATGGGTCGATCTTCCCATAACCCACCGTATCCCGCAGTAGGTAGTACATGA
>DAXY01000103.1:2022-2143 GCA_002506645.1 Vulcanisaeta distributa
TCTCCACATCATTACCCTCAGGCAATCTACCACCACTCACAATCAATTCCCTGGACCTCGCGAGCACCTTACTCGCGGCATCACTCAGTACTGGCTCAACTACGTTGTATAGGTATAACCC
>DAXY01000103.1:2290-3373 GCA_002506645.1 Vulcanisaeta distributa
CAGGGCAATTCTAGGCCTAACCACTTTGGCGGCTGCCGTGGCCACAATAGCCTTATCCTACGTATTACTGCCGAAAACCTACGTGCAGGTGCGCGTTGGTGAATCAATACTGAGCGTGCCCATACCCTATAATGTGCTTGGTGTAACACTAACCGCAATCGCAATAGCCATTGAGCTACTGCCACTGGCAATTACTGAGTATAGGCTTTGGAGAATAAATAATGAGGTGTTTACGGAGATACCCACGGTAATTAGGGTCCTTAGGGACGGCCTGGGCTCGGGTCAATCGCTGGGTAGTATTGCGGGCATGTTGACTAGCGTTGGTAGGGGTAGGTTGGGTAGGATACTTGCTGAGGCAATTACTAAGGAGGGCATGGGTATGACAACGATTAAGGAGGAACTAACCAGGAGGTCTAGGGAATTGGGTAATGAATACTTGGCAGTACTCGCGGTAATACTCGACACCGCAATTAAGTCGGGCGCAAGGCTACAGGAGACCTTAGACATGGCCTATAGGTCCTTCGAGGACGCAGTGAGTTATTACCGAGACAAGGCCAACCAAGTGAGGCCTTACCTGGCGTTGATCTATACCGTAATGGCGGTATACGTGATCCTCGCCGGCGTGGTCATTTACCTAATGGTGCCGAGCATGGGCAGGATCACCATTAACGCATCGACTGGCGCTATAGCGACGCCGACAATAGCCACGATAGATGTGCCGCTATTCTCATCAATCATAGTCATGAGCGCCGTGGCTCAGTCGATGATTGCCGGTTTAATAATTGGGAGGATGGTCTATGGGAGGGCCTTCGTAGGCCTACTGCACTCGTCCATACTAATAATCACCGTGGCGCTTATGAATTACGCAATGTACGCAATAATGTATCTACACATTATGTGAGGATTAATGTAAATTGAAAGAAAGCCTTATAAAGGAGAGGCGTTAAATTAGGAATTGATGGTGCGAAATAGAAACAATAGGAAGAACGTGGGCATAGAACCAATAGTCGCAGCCATACTACTAATAGTCATAACGGTTGTGGCGGCAGTACTACTCTACATGTGGTTCAGCGGCTACCTAAC
>DAXY01000096.1:0-144 GCA_002506645.1 Vulcanisaeta distributa
CTCGAAGGCCGCCATTGGGTTTGTATGGCTACCGCAAGTGTACACGTCTACCGTGGCGTAGCCGTGCTCGGGCCAGGTGTGGATTGATATGTGGCTCTCGGCGATTATGGCGACTACGGATATTCCGCCATTGGCTCCAAACTT
>DAXY01000096.1:319-2854 GCA_002506645.1 Vulcanisaeta distributa
TAACGTGTACTCAACCCCTATATAAACATATCCCCCTCAAATTAACGGTATTACCGGCTGTGAGTGCCGACTGGGCCATTGGGGATAAGCATTAAATACTTTAGGCGTACTTTTCCGCCGAATGGGAGGGCTTGAGTACTTTAAGAACGCGTATTTAGAGATTGGGAACTTTATTTTAAATGCCCTCAACATCATTAACATGAAGGAGGTTGAGTCCTTCGTGGAGGAGTTGGTGAATGTCTACAGTAATGATAGGAAGGTCCTAGTCGTTGGCGCCGGTAGGTCAGGCCTGGTGGGCAGGGCATTCGCCATGAGGTTAATGCACCTCGGCTTTAGGTCCTACGTACTTGGTGAGACCATAACGCCAAGCGTTGGTGAGGGTGACTTAGTGGTTGCGATTTCGGGTAGCGGCACTACGACAATGGTGGTCGCAGCGGCTGAGGCGGCGAAGAAGATGAGGGCTAGGGTGGCTGCTATAACGAGTTATAGGGACTCGCCATTGGCAAGCTACGCTGATTTGATAGTTCAGGTGCCGGGTAGGACCAAGGTGGCTAGGATGGATGACTACTTCGCGAGGCAGATACTCGGTCTGCACGAGCCCCTTGCCCCACTTGGAACCTTATTTGAGGATACCGCCATTGTCCTCCTCGATGCGGTAATTGCGGAGTTGATGTATAGGCTTAAGAAGACTGAGGATGAGATAAGGAGTAAGCACGCAAACATCGAGGTGCCCTAGGCCTAATTCACTCCTCACTCTCCATAGCCCTAATGCCAACGCTTATCAATCTCCTAAATACCCTGTCGATTAGCCTAACATAGACGCCCTTTTGGCCCACGAAGGCGCCGAAGGCGTTCTTCTTAACCACTACCATGAGCTCGGGACCCGCGAAGTCCACATCGACGATGTGCTTACCAATCCAACCAACCGGGTGCAGGGCCCTAATCCACTCCTTGAAGTTTAGGTTCATCTCCACAGTCCTAACCCTCAGGTTGCTCTCGCCCTCGATTGCCTTAATCCTCTCACCGCCCTTACCAACCACCCTGCCCAGGTGGCCCTCCTTAGCTATTATCAATGCGTCAGGGACATTCTCACTTTTGACGCCTAAGTTCTCCTTCTCCTGCTTGAACTCGATGACCGTGACCACGTCCGCGTCCGGCGCGTGCACCCTTACTAGGTCGAGTACTTGTCTTTCGACATTGCTTAACTCCCTCTTTCTCATCCTTAACTCGAAGGATACCTTAACGCCCCTCTTGGCGCCGGGCCTAACGATGTCCTTAAGGCCCAGGTCCACGACCACGGCATCCTCCTCATTCAGCAACACCTCCCTCAGTAGTGTTGCTCCGTCCTTCTCAACATTAAGCGGTCTCTGGAGTACGGGGTCTCCGGCTATTATTAATCGCGAATTCCTGCCGATCCTCATGAGTATCTCGGCGGCGTTCTCGGGCTGGGTATTTTGCGCATCGTCAAGGAATATCAATGAGTCATCAAAAGTCCTACCCCTCAGGTACGATACGTCAGTGACCATTACCTTACCCTCCTGGAGCAATTTCGTTATCTCCTCCCTATCCATCAATCCCTCGAGGATATCCTCGAGGTATGCCGAGGCGACCTTATAGTACAGGTCACCGAGTTCCTCAGGCGTTAATGACTTGCCAGTACTGACGTCGACAACGGGCCTGGCGATTATGAATCGCTTATAGGTACCAGCCAGTACCGAGGATATGCCGTACACGGCCGATATTAGGCTCTTGCCCGTACCAGTTGGTCCAAAGACGCCCACTATCTCATTCCTCGAATCCTTGAGCGCGTTTAGGAACCTCTCCTGCCCAATGCTCATTGGCTTAATCTTATCCAGTAATGATGACATCGGCTCATGACTAAATTAATGGGTTTTTAAATCCTTACCCGCGACTAACCAAAGGTCGTTTTTACAGGCGTAATCCTCTCACGACAAACCTCCCTGGCCAACTTAATTGGGTCGTCAAAGTACTTAATTCTAATGACCTTCCTATCATCAACATACTCGGGGAATGCCTTAGGCAGGGCATCACTACTTAACTTGGTTCCAACGAGGACGTACGTGGGCTTACCCATGGCATAGGCCAGGAGTACCTCGATTATGGTACCGGCACCACCGCCCAGGGCAATTAGGGCGTCGCTCGACCGAACCAGTATTACGGACCTACACCTAAACTCACACCCACTATTAATTCTAGTAACACCACTTGGTAGCTCAACATCATCCCTCTCAATGGGTAGTATAACGGCGATTCTAAAGCCGAGCCTTAGCGCCTCATCAACTATGGCCTTCATGAAGCCCCAGTAACCGCCAAGTAATAATGTGGCCGTTGGGCATTGGGCGTGGAGTTCCCTGAGGAATTCCCTTGCCATGCCCTCGGTCTTGGGGTCGACGAGGCTCGAGTGAGCGGCTATGGCTATCTGCATCGTCGATGCGCCAAATCAGTCACTTATAATGCTAATCCCCATCGATCATTCAGCGACTCCCTAAGCATTGGTATTACGTAGTTATCAAC
>DAXY01000096.1:2895-4118 GCA_002506645.1 Vulcanisaeta distributa
CAATGAGTGATGCATTGCTCAATGCCGCGTTCACCTCATCCTCCGTGGCGATATCGATTTTATTCACGAGCAGGAGCATTGGCGTATTAACGAAGCTGTTCCTAACCTCCCTCAATAGGTTCAATTGTTCGGTCAATGTATAGCCGCTATGGCTTGTTGGGTCTAGTATGAAGACTATTACCCTGGCCAGGTACTTAAGGGCCAATATCGCCTGCAGCTCAATCCTATTACGCTCGCTCAATGGCCTATCCAGGAGGCCCGGCGTGTCTATTACCTGGATCTTCACGTCGTTGAGGACTGTGAAGTGGCCGACGTGGAGCTCCCTAGTCGTGAATGGGTACTCAGCCACCCTAGGCCTACCACTGCTTACGCACCTAACGAAGCTACTCTTCCCAACGTTAGGCATTCCCGAGACCACTATCGTGAATAAATTTGGGTCAATGTCAGGTAGCCTATCAAGCCTGGCCGCCGCATCCTTTAGGAAATCAAGCTCAGGCTTTAAGTCCATTATTAAGTCCTTAATTCTAGCCAGGAAGGTCCTTCGGGCCCTAATTATGTCGTTGTTCGTCATGGCGGACCTAATTGCCATCGTGGTATCCTTATAAATTGATGAAAGTGCCTTAGTGGCATGCCCCACCTTAGCCAGGGAGTGCTTATACATGGCCTTATCAATCATTAACTCAATCAACTCCCTATAGAATGGATGCAGGGAGTCTAGGAAGGGCATCCCGAGGGCCACATCGCGGAAGGCATCGGTCAAGTACCTCCTAACCTCATTAACCCTCCTCAGCTCAAGCCTCCTTAACCTATCAATACCCGGCTCAGTACTTGGATTCCTAGCCTGAATACTAGAGTAAACACCAATTACGGCATTCCACAACTCCTCACTTGTTGGTACATGAGGTATCCTAATCACGTTAATGACCATGTCAATGCCTGCAACCCCTTAATAAACGTTTAACGATAATATACATACGATATATATAATATAAATAATCGTAGTAATTAAATGGGCAGCGATTAATGAATGTGCGATGGCCATTAATAAGCTAAGTGCGGCAGGGCTCTTAATATTCATTGGTACGGTCGAATTCCTACTACTAATGCTCATTGCCGAGGTGCTCTATCCAGGGTACTCCGTCTCTAGGAACTACATTAGTGACCTTGGTGTTGGGCCTACGGCGGTCATATTCAACTCCTCGGTAATAATCATGGGCTTACTA
>DAXY01000007.1:0-2370 GCA_002506645.1 Vulcanisaeta distributa
ATCCTTAATCAGGGTTATTGTATAGGGTTCATAAAGCAAAACCCTATAACCGCGCCCAATCAACCTGGCCGTGGCAATTAATACCTGGTCCCTCCTGACAAGTACGTCAATATCCGCTGGTACGTAAGTGACGGGTTTAACCAACTTGATAAACGCGTGATCAATCCCCTCCAGGGCATCCTCAATTTCCTGAACCATCCCAATGACCCTCCTCAACCCCTCCTCCTGCTCCCACCGCAAGTCACCCTGATAATTAACAACCCTAAGAACATGAAGCAATACCTTATTCAACCTAGCCAATCTAAGGGTTTCGGGGTTTACATTAATGCTCTCACCATTAAATAATGCCCTAAGTAATTTCCTAAACTCCTCAGTGCCATTCGGATTGTTCGCATTAATTCCCATTCAACCACCAATCCAAATATTATCTCCATAGTTACTGAAACCAAGTTTATTTTTAAATTAAACCAAAAGCACTTAATTCAATCGCTATTGAAAATCTCACGGAAGAGCCCGTGGATTGCAACTGCGTGGCTAAAATGATGAAGCAGCGGTGTTGGCCAGGGACTTCCTGATTTTTAGCCAGAAATTGTAGCTAAGGATTGACCTGCCCAGTGATTGATTACGGTTTTTGTTGTCGATGTATTGGCTGTTTAATGCCAGGTGGGAAGGGCCTTGGGCGTGTTTCAAAGTCCTTACGTGTAGTGGGTTATTAGGCTTGGTTATTTTAATTAATTGGGTGTTAAATGCCGGGTCCATGGGCTATTAATGATATGGTTAGGATAATCAGGATAAGCAATTATGAAGACCTCAATAAGGTGCTTATTGACCTAGGGCCTGGCGAGTGCGCGTTATTGCTTACTAAGAATGTTGGTGACTCGCTTAGGCAGGTTAATGGGGTTGCCACGGTATTGCTAAGGGGTATTAGTGATAAGACTGAGGTCGATTACCTACTAGCCGCCGGCGGTAGGGTGCTGTGCATATCCATGGATGGTTTCGGACTACTCAGCGAGTACGCACTCTCAAGGCTGAAGTACGTAATAATAACCCGCCAACCCACCGAGGTCGACGCGAAGTTATTCAAAATACTACTGAACGTAACGCAGTAATTCGAACAATGAATCGCTTAATTGGGTCTCGCGGTTTTAAGTCTCGGTGATTACTTAAGGAAATTGAAAATAGGGTGGCCAATTANNNNCCATACCCCTAAAATACTTATACCCAAGTCGCGCGCCTTAACCGTGTCGAGGGAGGTCCTGGATAAATTAGGCGTTAGGGAGTTTGACCTGGTGCGTGTCCGCTTGAGGGATGGCACAACACTCAATGGGGTGGTGCTGCCCAGGCCCGGGGTTGGTGATCCCAACGTGGTTATTCTGAAGCTCGATAATGGTTATAACGTAGGCATTCACGTTAGCAATATCGAGGGTGTGGAGGTCCTCAGCCACATTGAGGCGGGTGGTGCCATGTCCATACCCATTGGTCAGTTCGTCAAGGCAGAGTCCACGGGATTGCCCAGGGTCAGGCTCGTGGCCACNNGGCGGCACGATAATGTCCAAGGTTGATTATAGGACAGGCGCCGTTTACCCAAGCTTTAGCCTAGAGGACCTATACGCAATGTACCCCGAGGTTAAGGGCATCGCCGACATTGAACTCCTGAATTTAATGGCGATATTTAGTGAGGACATGACGCCGGGGAGGTGGGCCGAGATCGCGGAGGCGGTATATAGGGCGTTCCTTGACGGCGTTTCCGGTGTCGTAATTCTCCACGGCACAGACACGATGCACTACACGGCTGCTGCACTATCCTTCGCAATTAGGAATCCTCCGGGGCCAATAGCCCTCGTTGGCTCGCAGAGGAGTAGTGATAGGCCGTCTAGTGACGCCTTTGAGAACATGCTGGCCGCTGTCCTGGTCGGTGCCAGGGCGCCCTTTGCGGGTTCCTACGTCGTAATGCATGCATCAACCAATGACGGCTTAATCGCTGTTCATAGGGGTACTAGGGTTAGGAAGATGCACACGTCTAGGAGGGACACGTTCATTAGCGTTAATGATAGGCCCGTGGCCTACGTCGACATAAATAAGCTCGAGATCATACTAAGCACCAATAATTACATGCCAAGGTCCAGTATTAAGGATGCGGTGCTGATGAATAAGTTCGATGAAAGGACTGCCCTGGTCAAGTTCTACCCAGGCATGGACCCGGAGGTACTACACTTCCTAATTGATAGGGGCTATCACGGAATCGTCATTGAGGGCACCGGCTTCGGCCACGTTAGGGAGGAGCTGCTCGACCCAATAAAGAGGGCCATTGATGCCGGCATACCCGTGGTCATCACGAGCCAGACAATATTCGGCAGGGTAAACCTAAAC
>DAXY01000007.1:2461-3256 GCA_002506645.1 Vulcanisaeta distributa
GAGGTCAGGAGGTTAATGCTGACTCCCATGGCTGGTGAACTAAGTCCGAGGAGCGACGTTGGCACGTACGTTATAGGGCCTGAACTACCCAGGAAATGACCGTGGCGAGTATTTGGCATACCGTAGGCGTAGCATAACCTCATCAACTAACTACTCAATCCTAACCTCGAGGCTGCCCACTGGGTTCAATGCCCAATCCCTCGTTAATACCAGCTTATACGCCAGGGCCTTAACCCCGTGATTAATGGCGTACCTAAACGACTCTGAGAATTTTGGGTCAAGGGCAGTGTTTGGCATGAAGATTGACGCCCTTGATCTAAGCACGAGGAAGAGTACGTAGGCTTCGTAATCGAGCTCCACGGCCTTAACCAACTCACGCATGTGCCTAGCACCGCGGGTTGTGGGTGCGTCAGGGAACTTGGCAATGCCGCCCTCCTCTAGGGTAACGCCCTTAACCTCGACTAGGGCATAACCACCGCTTAGTGATTTAAGCAGTAGGTCAAACCTACCACTGCCGAAGCGAGGCTCCCTCTTAATCACCTTATAACCATTCAGTACGTGGCCATTCTCAATGAGCCAGGCAGCAATGTCATTATGTATTGCGGAGTTCACCAGGACTAATTCGTCGCCCAGGTCAACCGCGGTTAGGTAGAACCTAGTTTTACCCGTGGACTTTGAGTAGGCGAAGAACCTAACGCCGGGTCTAAGAAGCTCCGTTAACCTACCTGGGTCATGGATATGTACGAGCTCCTCCCTACCGTTAATGATACCAACACCAACGAACCTATTCAACCT
>DAXY01000083.1:0-1696 GCA_002506645.1 Vulcanisaeta distributa
TACGCCAGGGGTGAGGATTTCCTTAGGTTAAAGGTTCATGGTGAGTATCATGGGGTTAAGGTGACTACGATAGATAGGCATGCCGAGGTCGTATTAACGATATTACACGCAATTTATAAGGAGGGCATTTTAACGCTTAATGACGCCGTGACAATAATGACTTGGTTAAGTGACGATGCTATGAAGTTATGCGGGCAATTAAGGTGTAGGTCTGCGATGGGGTTGGCTTTATCCACGATACTATCCTCAATCACNNGGATCGTTGGTGTTGCCGTATAAGTTATCACTGGGCTTCTGGGCAATGAACCTATTAACGAGGGTTCTGAGCCGTAGGGAGTATGCCCCCTCATTATTACAGGGAGTTAAGAGGACCTGGGATGCGAGATTAATTACACAAATCATTAACCGCATCATGAGGATAAGCTATTAATATTATTCCTCACGGTACGGCCATTATTTAAGGCGCACCTCCGTGGTAAGATCCCTCGTTTATTGGGGGATCATCGACGTGACTTATCCATGGTCCTTAGGGACCGGTGGCCGGAGGGATGTTGATTGGATTAATTAGGCCCCTGTGTAGGGCCGCATCAATTAAGAGGAAGCCAATGACTTTGTCAAGCACCTCCTTAGACATCGACAATGCTGGGTTGAGGGAGGGGCTGACGGGCTTGGCGTTTGATCCCCTGAGTCTGGTGGGGAGGGGATTTCACCTAGTCTTTGGTGGTTTGCCTGATTTGGCCATGCCTAATTCGTTTATTAACTTAATTAGGGATTGAATTGGAGCGCCACTGCCCGTACCGCAATTAATGCATTTACCCCAGGCCCTGGCATCGGCATTATGTCGTGCATGAATTCCTCGCCCTCAACAGCCCTTGACCTAGTCACAAAAACGGGTCATTAAGTACATGATGGTCTCAACCACTATTATTGGCATTATGTAGGTAATCAGTATTGCCGTATACCTCATCGCTCCTTATTACCATTGTGATGGTCATCAGCAATGCTGCCGTAAATATTGGTCCATGAGGTCATTAACCCAGCATACGCGTAATGGCCGTAAATCCTCATATGGCTGATGGCGAATCCTCGCAATAAGCCCCTATAGGGAATACCACATACTCAGCATCGCGTAACTAATCTTAGTATGGCTGGACTAACGTAATAAATTAATCATTGAACTCACGAGCATTGGGGCAATAAGCACCACCGAACCCTCCCATAAGGCGTTCTAATAATCACGGGAAACAGCCCATTAACACTAACCCTATGTGAAGCGCAGGTCTCGTCATTCCCAATCTGTGATGAATGCCCGAAATACCTTTTAAGGCTTTAACAGGGGTTTCTAGGTATGGATTATAGAGCGAGGGTGCGTGATGCGAGTAGGGAAATAATTGAAAGGAGAATCACCTCTGATGATGAGCTTAGGAAAATTGCTGATAAGTACAATCTACCTTTATCAGTCGTTAAGACACTATCAACATTCCACTTCCATGATTACTCAGAGACCCAAGTATGCATGGGCCTACCCTGCGTATTGAGGGGGGCCAGGGACGCCGCTAATGAGTTGGCGAGGCGCGGCATTAAGTACTCCATAACCTACTGCCTTGGCTATTGTGATAAGGGCCCTGTGGTTAGGATGGGCGATAAGTATTATACATTTATTAATGGTGATTTTAAGGAGATTGAGGAGTCCAGG
>DAXY01000083.1:1764-4141 GCA_002506645.1 Vulcanisaeta distributa
GAGTTGCTCGTTAAGGTTGGCTTACTTGGTGGCGGAGCCCTGACTAGGCTTAAGGCTTTGGCAAGCAGGGTCGATAAGCCCAAGTACTTAATTGTTAATGGTCATGAGGGGGAACCAGGCGGCTTTAAGGATAGATTAATAATGGAGCGTAATACTCATCAACTACTGGAGGGCGCATTGCTGCTATCCATAGCGCTTAATGTTGATGAGGTTATAATAGCCGTTAATGAGAGGTTTAGGAATGCCAAGGCAATGATTGAGAAGGCGCTTGATGAGCTAAGGGCATTCCTAACCAATAGGGGTTTACTTAACAAGCTGCCTATTATTACCGTCTCACTGGTTGGTTCTCCATATATTGTTGGTGAGGAGACGGCACTAATAAACTCCCTCGAGGGCAATAGGGGTGAACCACGCCTAAGACCTCCCGACCCCACCGAAGCCGGCTTGTTCGGTAGGCCAACTGCCGTTATTAACGTTGAGGTTGTCGCGGCCGTGCCGGTCCTCCTCAGTAATCACTATGAGGGTAAGGAAATAACGATTGAAAAGTACTTCTGCATTACCGGCGATGTGGATAGGCCAGGGCTTTACAGAGGGAAGTTAACGATGGAGTTGGGCGATTTATTGGCGAAGGCGGGGGTTAAGGAGGGCGTGAAGGCCGTCTTTGTTGGTGGGGTTTCCTCAGGCCTTGTGGATTCCTCGAAAATTAGGATAAGGCTTACGCCTGATGAGACGAGGAAGCTCGGCATCTTCCTAGGCCCTGGCGTGGTTATTGCCCTGTCTAATAATAGGTGCATTGTCGATGTGATGCTCGAGGTCGAGAGGTTCTTTTCCCACGAGTCATGCGGTAGGTGTGAGCCGTGCAGGCTAGGCACTAAGGAATTGGTTGAGGTTCTCGAGAGGGTTAGCGTAGGTAAGGCGAGCGAGGAGGACCTTAGGTGGGCAGAGTCGGTGGCAAGGACCATGATGGAGACCTCACTCTGCGGACTCGGCATGTCGGCCGGCAAGGTATTCCTCGACGCACTTAATCAGTTTAGGGATGAGTTTGAGGAGCACATTAAGGGTGTTTGTAGGGCTGGTGTTCACTTCAGGTGATGGGTATGATTAAGGTGGTTCTGAACGGTAAGGAGGTCGAGGCCTTCGAGGGGGAGACCATACTAAACCTGGCCAGGAGGTACGGTATTGAGATACCAACGCTGTGTTACTACGAGGGTTTTGCCAATGGTTCCTGTAGGATATGCGTTGTTGAGGTTAATGGCAGGTTGATGCCGTCATGCATAACCAAGGTGTCGGAGGGGATGAAGATAGAGACCGAGAGCACGAGAGCCGTTGAGGCCAGGAAGACCTTACTGAGGCTCTTACTGAAGAACCATACCCACAGGAGTAAGGAGGAGCAACTGAGGTGTAAGGTGTGCGAGTACGCCGTTAAGTACGGACTTGATCCAGCACCAATAATACCAAGCACCAAGGTTGATGATACCCACCCAGCAATCGTGTTTAACCCATCGGCCTGCGTTATGTGTAGGAAGTGCGTGATTGCCTGTGGAATTGACCAGAGTAATGACGTCATAGCGGTCATAGGTAGGGGCTCAGGTACCAGGGTTGGTTTCGACCTCGACGTCCCAATGGGCGCGTCAAGCTGCGTCAGCTGCGGTGCTTGCGTTGATGCATGCCCAACGGGCGCATTGATGGAGAGGGACTGGACGCCGGCGGATGAGGTCATCAAGACGACCTGCCCATACTGCGGCACCGGATGCCAGGTGGAGTATGGCGTTAAGGATGGTAGGGTTGTCTGGGCCAGGGGCGCCTACGGACCTGCGAATGAGGGCAAGCTCTGCGTTAAGGGTAAGTTCGGCTTTCACTACGTCAATAGCCCCGAGAGACTCACCAAGCCACTAATTAGGAGACCCGGGGTCCCCAGGGGCCCACTAAATGGTAGGTCAATTCATGAGGTGTTTAGGGAAGCCACGTGGGAGGAGGCCCTAGACCTAGTGGCTAGTAAGATTAAGGAGATTCTGGGCAGGTACGGGCCAGCGGCGATTGGCGGTATAATGAGCGATAGAAGCACAAACGAGAGCATATACGCATTCCAGAAATTCATGAGGTGCGCAGTTGGTACAGACAACATTGACCAATCGGCCACGTTGTGCCATGAACCATCGGCGTGGTCCCTAGCAACGCAGCTGGGCTATGGCGCAGCGACCAACCCCATCAAGGACGTGCTGAATTCCAGGACAATAATCGTGGTTGGCTCCAACATGAATGAGACACACCCAGTCATTGCTGCCTATGTTAAGAGAGCCGCTAAGCAGGGTGCTCACCTAATAATTGTTAATCCAATGCATACCGAGTTGGCTAGGTATGCTGAGTATGAACTCCT
>DAXY01000120.1:0-1159 GCA_002506645.1 Vulcanisaeta distributa
TCATCAACAACCCTAAGGAACACCAGGGGTATTTGCCTAAGGCCCTTCATTAGGTAATTCTCCTTCTTATCCTCAGTCCAGTTGAAGGATTGAGGCTTAAACAATGCCTGGGCAATCACTGGGGCTGTCTCTGATAATCCATAACCATTAATAACTATAATGCCCCTAGACCTAGCCAACTTGTAGAGACCCTCAGGCATTGCTGAGCCGCCATTACCGTACTTAAGGCCCCTTAGGTCGTATTTTGAGGAGTCAGGATGCGTGAGGAGTAGGTACAGTATTACGGGCACGCCATATATGTATGTAACCTTCTCCTCACTAATAGTTTTCAATATATGGCCCCATTCCATGCGACCAGTATATACGTACTTCTGACCTGTTAGGAACATGGCATGCGGGCCTCCCCAGGCATGTACATGGTACATGGGCACCAGGGGCATTACCACATCCCTAATGGAGAGTTCGTAGGGCGGCGCCGCCGTTGATATTGAAATAGCCATTGCATGTAGCACCAACTGCCTATGGGTGAAGAATACGCCCTTAGGCGGACCCGTTGTTCCCGAGGTGTAGAATAGCGTGGCCACGGTCCTCTCATCGATATCTCCAAACTCGTACGGGCTTGACCCCTTTATTAAATCCTCATAGTCATAAACCTCAACACCAGGGAGTTTCACTTGCGGTGGTTCTGGTTTATCACTCATTATTACGACCTTCCTAACTGTCTTAAGCCTAGGTTGTATTGCTTGGATTAGTGGTAGGAACTCGTCCTTAACGAATAGTATTTCATCACCTGCATGGTTAATTGTATAGACCAAATCCTCCGGTGAGTACCTAATATTTACGGTATGAAGTGTGGCGCCAAGGCCTGGTACTGCGTAGTAAAGCTCCAGGTACCTGATTGAGTTCCACTCCAGCACGCCAACCCTTGTACCTAGCTTCTTGGGGTCGCCAGGCTTAACGCCAAGCTGCTCTAGTGCCGTGGCAAGTCTCCTAACCCTATCCCAAACCTGGGCGAATGTTAGCCTCAACTTAGGCGCGTCTGGCGGTGCATAGACAACTTCCTGCTCAGGAAATGTGTCAACACCCCACTTTATTAAATTAATAAGTGTCAAAGGATAATCATAGAACTCCTGGGCTTTTTCCACGAATTCCTCCTCAA
>DAXY01000120.1:1214-1544 GCA_002506645.1 Vulcanisaeta distributa
GAGTAAAAAATTTAATCGTTAGAGGTAAAGTTAAAATAATAAAAACGTCCTTGAACAATTCCCTAAGACTTAATTATTACAGGTTTTGCATAATTGAAATTGAAATACGGCTAAAGGAAATAAACCATGGCATAGTATATAGAGTATTTATTGAATAGGCTTAAGAGTAATGAGGTAGAAATGCTACTTAATGACCGACATATTGGACTTGTTCCCGCAACATGCTGAGGAGCTAAAACTGCTAAGGAAAACAGCAAGGGAGTTCGCCCAGAGGAATTTTTCGCCAGAGCTTGCGAGGGAGTATGAGAGGAGGGAGGAGTTTCCATGGGA
>DAXY01000120.1:1587-1751 GCA_002506645.1 Vulcanisaeta distributa
TACCTAGCGGATATCGTGGTTACTGAGGAGCTGGTCAGGGCGGAGCCCACGCTGGGTATAGCGATTCTCTCCGGTACCTTCACTTCACACCTGCTTTACTTCTTTGGTACTGAGGAGCAGAGGAGGAAGTACCTACCGCCGGTTTATAGGGGCGAGACGACGTT
>DAXY01000120.1:1777-4354 GCA_002506645.1 Vulcanisaeta distributa
ATTGCTGAGAGGAGGGGTGATAAATTCGTGCTCAGGGGTACGAAGATGTTCATAACGAATGCGCCGACCGCCAAGTACGGGATTGTGCTTGCGCAGACTGACCCTGAGAAGAGACATAAGGGTCAGACACTGTTTATAGTGCATACTGACTGGCCCGGTGTTCAGATAAGGAAGTTGAGCGGTAAAATGGGGCAGAGGACCATCCCAGTTGGCGAGGTAGTACTTAACGATGTTGAGGTGCCCATGGACAATGTGGTTGGCGGCGAGAAGGGGATAAACCAGGGCTTCTATTGGACATTGGCGTACTTCAACGTCTCCAGGTTGGGCCCGGCAGCCATAGCCCTGGGAATAATGTTGGCGGCTTTTGATAAAGCCCTTGAGTATGCCCAGAAGAGGGTTCAGTTTGGGCAACCAATAATTAAGTTCCAACTGATTCAGGAGAAATTGGCTAGGATGGCAATGCTCATAGAGGTTTCGAGGAGTATGCTATATAGGGCCGCCTACTACGTGGACTCATACATAAAGTTCCAAATAGACCCGTGGGCCATGGCTGCTATAACCTCAGCCACTAAGGTGTTCATCACGGACGCGGCTAATCAAGTGGTTGATGAGGCAATACAGATACACGGTGGTTATGGTTACTTCGAGGAATTCGACGTAGAGAGGTATTGGAGGGACCACAGAGTCACGAGGATCTACGAGGGGACAAACGAAATAAACCTACTAACAATCGCCGATGCGTTAAGGAGGGGGGCGTGGAAACCGTGAAGCTAGTCCTAAATTCCTTAGGGAAATAAGGTGATGTTAAAACCCGCGCCTATATATAAGCTATACTTATTTACCCATGAATTATGGATTGTCCATGCCTAGGTCAGCCGCGGAGTACATAAACTCCGTTAGGGATGGCAGGGTCGTCTATTACAGGGGTAAGGTGGTTCATGATTTAACGACGCATCCAGTCCTCGGTATAGCCGTTAGGCATGCCGCGGATTTATTTGACGTTAAGGATAGGCTTTATGAGGACCCTAGCTACGGGCTTATAAGTAGGTACTTTAAAATACCCAGGAATACTAATGACCTGCTTGAGAGGTATAAGTTGATTTATGGCGATACCCTCAGGTTTGATGGCATGTTTAATATAGTACAGGCAATTGGTAGTGATGCCCTCTTCTCGTTAATGATTATTGCCAAGAAGGTTGATAGGAAGTACGGCACTAATTATTATGATAGGGTGATGAGGTATTACGAGTATGTCGTTAAGAATGACCTAGCCATAGCGGTTGCCCAGACAGACGTTAAGGGCAATAGGGCTAAGAGACCCCATGAGCAGGAGGATGGGGACATGTACCTTAGGGTCGTGGAGGTTCGTGATGATGGCATTGTGGTTAACGGCGCGAAGATACACACTACACAAGGTCCCGTTGCCAATGAGATAATCGTATTGCCATATAGGGCCATGGTTGAGGGTGATAAGGACTACGCCGTTGCCTTCGCCGTGCCTGCGAATACGAGGGGTCTTAAGTTTATTGTCAGGCCCGTGCTTGAGTACGATGGTAACCCAAACGCCGTCAACTCAGCGAGTAGGTTCGAGGTTGAGTCATTAACGATATTCGACCACGTATTCGTGCCGTGGGATAGAGTATTCCTATTCAGGGAGTGGGACCTGGCGGGGCAGTTGGCTTGGACCTTCGCAACCTACCATAGATTCACGGCAATATCCTACAGAGCAGCCATGGCAAACCTATACCTAGGCGCGGCGCTCTATGCCGCCAGGGTTAATGGAATTGAGAATGCACCACACGTGAGGGATTGGCTTGTCCAAATGATAATGTATAAAGAAATCATGAGGATGGGCGCCATGGCGGCGGCCCTAGAGCCCTGGATTGATGAGGGAATCGCCATACCAAACCCAGTATATACAAATGTTAGTAAGCTCTACGCCAATGCGCACTTCATAGATGTTGTGCATGGGCTCATAGACATTGCAGGTGGCCTAATAGCCACAATGCCCTCGCACGACGACTACGCAAACCCTGAGGAGAGGCAGTACATTTCGAAATACCTCAGGGGCGCCGTTGATGGTGATACCAGGTACAAAATAATGAGCTTGGTAAGGGAGTTGGGCGCAAGCCACCTGGTGGGTTACCTATTGACGGCCATGATACATGCGGAGGGCTCCGAGGCGGCGAGCAAGATAGGGATGCTGAGGGAGTATGACTATAGGGAGGCTGAAGAATTGATTAACAAAATACTGAGCAAACTAAGATTATAGTCAATAATTAATCCATAGATATAGAAAAATATTTATCAACGCTCAAAATCAATAAGTTAAAATTCATCATACTTACCACTTACACTTAATTTTCAATCATGCATAAAGGCCCTGAAGCCCAATGCCCGCGTTGAGCCTGGTTGGTATGGGGAGATCAGGGGCCTCTTCGGGAAGTACCTAATAACCGGCGGCTTTCTCCTCTCGATCAATTCCTACTTCAGCCTAGGCATCATAACAAGCGACGTAGGTCGTACATTGACTGGGTGATATATGACGTGAGGAGGGCTGGTAACTTTCGGTACTAC
>DAXY01000120.1:4410-9975 GCA_002506645.1 Vulcanisaeta distributa
ATCGACTTATTGAGTAGGGTATTCCTAATCACGGTACTGAACTACGTCGATATCAACACTGGGGATAAGGCCTATGGGGGGTTGATTAAGGCGCATTTTACGGACCCATTCATATGCAGGGTAATATCGTATGGACGCGTTAGAGGGTCTGAGGAGTCAATACAGGAGGGTTATTACGATTTCGAGGGATGCTGAAGATGCTGACGTGGTGCCGACCCACCTGTTTTTTAGCGAGTCTAAACGCATGAATACTACTCAAGCCTTCTCAAAGCCAAGTACATCGGCGTAGTTGCCGAGGTCGAGAAGTCCATGCCCAGAGAAGCTTATTAGTATCACCTTCCTCTCGCCCGTCCTCCTAGCCTCATCGGCGATCTCCTTAATCACCGGCAGTACATGGGCGGTCTCGGGGGCCGGTACGTAACCCTCGACCTGGGCGAACACTTGGGCCATCCTAAACACCGTCTCCTGGTCATAGTCGCGGCCCTCAACATAGCCCTTACTCATTAGGTATGACAGCGTCGGCGCCACTGCGTGGTACCTTAGGCCACCTGCATAGATTGGCGGTGGTACGAAGTCCGCACCTATTGTGTACATTTTCAATTGCGGAAGGACTCTACCAGTGTCTGGGTCATCATATTTATATACACCCTTCGTAACCTTCGGAACCTCCAGGGCACCAACCGCTATGTACCTGCGCCTAACCTTACCACTCCTAAGCTCATCACCAATGAATGGGAAGAACATGCCGCCCCAATTGGAGCCACCGCCCACCACGCCGATCATTACGTCTGGGTCCTCACCGATTAACTCGAGCTGTTTCTTAGCCTCGAGACCCGCGATTGTCTTGAACAGGATGTCCGTATTTATGACGCTGCCAACCACGTACTTACCACCATGCCTAAGCGCGTACTCCGCGGACTCGGTAATCGCGATGCCCAGGCTACCTGGGTGGTTTGGGTTCTCACTGAGCAATTTTCTCCCGAATTCCGTTAGGTCGCTTGGGCTTGGGTGGACCTCGGCACCGTACATCTGCATTAGGTATCTCCTCAACGGCTTCGCGTAGTAGCTGGCCCTTACCATGAATACGTGGGCCTTAACCCTAAACAACGCCGCCGCAAGCGCCACTGCCGAGCCCCACTGGCCCGCGCCCGTCTCCGTAGTTACGAAGTTAGCCCCATCCCTGAGCGCATAGTATACCCAGGCCAGTGCGGAGTTTATCTTATGACTACCTGTGTACGTGTACCCCTCCATCTTTAGATAGATCCTAACCGGCGCGTTTAGGTACTCCTCAAACCTCCTGGCCCTTATTAACGGCGTGGGTCTACCCACCTGTAGATAGCGCTCCAGGACCTCCTCAGGTATTTTGATGAACCTCTCTGTCGAGAATTCAAGCCTTAACGGTTCCGATGGTATTACCTGCCTCAGGAGTTCAAGTCTCTTTCCATTGTCAGGATCGTAAGGTGGCGGCAGCGGCTCTGGCAAATCTGACAATATATTGTACCAACTAGTTGGAATTTCATCTATGGGGAGATCGATTCGGTACTTACCCAGTCCCAGATGGTTACCACCGCACTGGCTCCCTACTTAACCCTATATAAGCATTATCCTGGCCATACATAAACTCAAGAAATAGCCCTAATCGGCCCAGTGGCTACTGCACTCATAATTTCGGGAGACCAAAGCACCTCATTGTTAAGCCCAACAAAGCGTGTATGCCAGGAAGTGCGTGGCATTAATTCGCGCATGGTGGGGTGTGGCGATGTTAGGGATTAAGTCCTCAGGGCATTATTATGCGGGGTCAGGGATGGGTAGGGAATTTGGGTAAAATTAATGTGCTGGGCTGTTTCGTACTTACGGAGGTGCGGCCCCGCATTCGTATTTCATGATTTGGTTTACCTCTTTGATCGTTTAATCTTTAGTATTTCCTTAAGTAGTGTTATTTCGTCCTCAGTTAGTTGGTCCTTGAACTGTGTCATTAGGGTTATTGCGTGTTCCTCGGGTATGTCAACGTAGAGCTCATCACCCTCTTTGATTTGCCTACCAACCATTACATTGCCCTCAATGGATATTGCCACCTCCATCCCCTTCCTGGCCTCTGGTATGCTCTTGCCCTTGTCCTGGATCTGCATTATTGTTCCTACCTTCCTACCGTCACCCCTCATCAGTGGGTAGCCCGGCTTGATCAACCCCTCCAGCACCGCTACGCCTACTATTACTGGGTTGCTCCTCCTGAATACGTAGCCGGGGAGTATCCTTATTTTGCCGGGCCTAATGTACTTCTCCAGCTCCATTTCAATGAGCCTATTCCTCTGCTCCCTATACCACTGGGTGAACTCCTCAACGAGCCTGTAAAGTATTTCATTCCTGAATATCTTAACCCCATTCTGCATCGCCTCAACCTCAACGTCGTGGGGCACCTTTACGTTGAAGGCCAGGACCACTCCATAGAGTGGGTTCTTCCTCCTAACTATTGACGCCTCCACAATGTCCCTCTTACTCACGTTACCAACGTCAGCCCTCCTAACGGGTATTCCCTGGCTCCTTAGGTAAATCACCATGGCCTCCAGCGTGCCCAGGGTATCTGCCTTAGCCACCACACCCTCCCTATCAGTCTCTATCCTCACCTCCGAGACCTCCTCCCTAACCAACTTGATGTACTCCTCCAACGACGCTGATTGCGGGACCACAAACACCGGCGCGCCAGGAACGACTTGATCGAGCCCGTCGGCGATTATCTTGACGCCGGCAGCGGCCCTAACCTCATCCATGAACATGTACCTATCCTCCGGGTCCCTCATCTCGTCAAGTGGCTTGGGCATAACCAGCATCTTAACCCTGGTGCTCACAGGGCCCTCAAGCCCAGCCGTGACTATTAAGTCACCCTTCTTAATGACGCCGTCATAAAGCACCACATCCGCCGTGGCGCCCCAGCCCTTCTCCTCCCTAATCTCCATGACCACGCCCTTACCCGGCCCGTGAGTGATCCTGAGCTTGTCCCTACTAAACCTCTGACTTAACCCGGCCAGTACGACTAGTAGGTCGGCCAAGCCCTCGCCCGTGACCGCGCTGGTCGGCACGATAGGCACCTGCGTGTTGAAGTCCCTAACCCTATCATACCTATCCGCATCCATGCCGAGCCTATTAAACTCCTCTATTATCCTGGCGATGGCCTCCTCAACCCTGCCCTGAACATCCTCCCTCTGCTTCTCGTACGAGTCTAGGAATGGGGCGTTCTCATGGGGCTCCCAGCCATATATCCTATCGAGCTTATTAGCCGCAACCACGAAGGGTATGTTCCTGGACCTAATCAGGGTCAGGCTCTCGTAGGTCTGCTCCTCAAAGCCCCTGGTAATGTCTATGACCAATATGGCCAGGTCCGCCACGGAACCACCCCTACGCCTGAGGTTTGAGAAGGCCGCGTGGCCGGGCGTGTCGACCATGAGGAAGCCCTTAATCCAGACCCTACCCTTAAGCCTGAACTTGGTAAGTAGTGGATCGGCCAGGCGCTCCACGGCATTCCAGGGTATGAATGATAAGCCGATATGCTGCGTAATCATGCCAGGCTCCCTATAGGCCACGAAGGTGCCCCTTATCTTATCGAGGAGTAGTGTCTTTCCCACGTCCACGTGGCCCACCACCACGGTGATTGGTGGTCTGTAATCCATTAATGATGACTCGGCACTGCCCATGGTTATCTAGGTGTGGTGAATTGTCCTAATTTAAAAATCATTTTTCCCTATGATAAATGAGTGGGTATTAACCTCCTCAGCACTAGGATCATTAAGAATGAGGTGGGCATGGATAATGAGGACGGCGGCATTAACGCGAAATAATCAGCGCTATAACCAGCATGACCATGTACNNCTCATCAACATGTACATACAGTACATGGGGGCAGTAAGTAATGTTGCGGCGATTGGTCATAAGGATGATACGCATATTCGCCCACTTATTTAGTGGTAGAGGTGCCACGGCGACTTTATGGCCGGTGATGGGTATTAAGTGATTTAATGTCCATGGCTACTACGGGTGGTTTAAGGATTGATCATGCCCCGGGAACAGTGAAGGAACGCTTTAAGTAGGAAGGCCCTTGGCCGCTACCTTAACTACCCAGGTCAGGTGGTCCTTAGGAGCATTTAATTGCATAAACTTTAAAAATCGCTATGAGAATGGGTGTCGATGAGAATATTCACATGCGCCTTTTGCGGAAGGCCAATACCGCCAGGTACGGGTATAATGTACGTGAAGGCTGACGGCACAGTACTTAGGTTCTGCAGTAGGAAGTGTTTCGTGAGCGCGATTAAGTATGGCCGCGACCCAAGGAAACTGGCCTGGGTGAGGAAGGAAGCTAGTAAGGCTAAGGCGCAGAAGTAATACATTAATAATGCCTTTAAAGGGGCACGCAACACCCTAGTTTAATGGTCATTATATACAGGGGTAAGCGAGTCACCCTGGACGTATCCAGGGTAGCGCTACCAAACGGCCATGAAATGAGTGTGGAAAAGGTCGTCTTTCCACACACCATCGCCGCACTACCGATTTATGAGGGTGATAAGGTCGTCCTACTACGCCAATTCAGGCCGGCAATTAATGACTACATCCTGGAGGTCCCGGCCGGCGTTGTTGAGGAGGGTGAGGACCCCAACAATGCATTGATTAGGGAGTTGAGGGAGGAAATCGGGGCTGAGGTTGATTACTACGGGAAGATGTTTGAGGGCTTTACTTCGCCGGGCTACTCCACCGAGTACATGATTATTTACTACGCCAACGTCAGGAGGCTTGGTGAGCCGAGGCCCGAGCCCCATGAGGTCATTAATAGGGTCATTATTGGCCTTGATGATGCCGTTAAAATGGTGCTTGATGGGACCATTAAGGATGTTAAGTCGGCATTGGCGATAACGCTGTATATGCTCAGGAGGTCTAGGGCGTGGTCGCCATGAAGCTGACTGAGGAGCTCGTGCTTAAGGCCCTGGCCAACATCAACATAGAGCCTAGGAAATTCGCGGCACTCTACGTGTTTAGGAGTAGTAATGATGTCTTTAAGGCCCTCGTCGTGACAATACTGACCCAGAACACCAATGATAGGAATGCCCTCAGGGCCTATGAAAACCTGGTTAAGGCCGTTGGTGATGTAACGCCCGAGAGGTTGATAAGCCTTGGCGAGGATGCCCTGGCAGAGGCCATAAGGCCCGCCGGCCTGCATAGGGTTAGGGCTAGGAAGATCCTGGAGCTGGCCCGGGTGGTTGTTGAGAAGTATGGCGGTGACCTAACGTGGGTTAGGGACCTACCTCTTGACGAGGCTAGGAAGAGACTGCTCGAGCTTCCCGGCGTTGGTGAGAAGACCGCTGACGTGATATTGGTTAACTTGGGCAAGCCCACGTTCCCCGTCGACACCCACATAACCAGGATATCCCTTAGGCTCGGTATTGCCAGGTCCAGGAATTATCACGAGGTGCAGAGGGCTTGGATGAGTATATTGACCCCAGACCCAGGTAGGTACCTTGAGGTGCACCTAAAGCTCATTCAGTTTGGTAGGGATGTGTGCAGGGCCAAGAACCCAAGGTG
>DAXY01000120.1:10011-11563 GCA_002506645.1 Vulcanisaeta distributa
TATCGAATCAATTCCTTGATGTATGACCCTATATCAACCTCTCTATAGCCCTCCTTGGTTATAGTCACCACGTCAATACCCTCGCCGCTACCTGGGTCATGGTATATGGCTGACCTGACAGCCCTAACCGCGAGTTTTACGGCATCCTCAATGCTCATGTCCTTCCTATAGCCATCCTCGAGGACGCCAAAGGCCGTCGGCGACCCACTGCCCGTGGCCATGAACTCCGTCTCCCTAGTCAATGTTCCGAAGAAGTCCAGCATGTATATTACGGGCCCCTCGTCGGGGTCCCAACCACCAAATATCATGTGCACCAAGTAGATGAAGGGCCTGCTTGAGAATACTATTAGGGATGCGTAATTGGCCAGGGCCTTTATTGATATTGGTTTTCCAGTCTCCACCTTATACTGCATGGCGGTGGCCGTCAATGCATCGAGCACCTTCTGAAGGTCCGCCACCGCGCCACTCATTGTAGCCGCCACGTGGTTATCGATCTTCCATATCTTGACACCCTTCCTCCTATGCGCAATGTAGTAACCCGCGGTGACCCTCCTGTCCGTGGCTAGGACCACTCCGTCATTAGTCACTATCCCCACCGTGGTTGTCCCAGTCATTAATCTGGTAAGGTCCTTACCACCGCCTATATCAAGCATCAACACCACTAGGAATCACTTTATTAATAAACTTAATCCGCGCCCACCCCTAACACACTAGGAGGACTGCTGAGGCTGCTGAACCTCTGGCTTTGGCTCCGCCTGCTTCTCCTCGGCCTTTGCCTCCGCCGGCTTCGCCTCAGCCTCCCTCTTAATCTCTATCTCGTCGAGGAATATTACCTTACTCACATTAGTGAATTTACTCTCAATGTCATCGGCTATCCTCGCCTTTATAGTGCCTATGTTCTCCATGAATAGCGTCTCGATGGGTAGCTTAATAGTCACTACGGAACCACCGCCACTAAGCTCGACACTGACCTTGTCGAGTTCAACCCTGGGTATGTACTGCTTAACTATGTACTTAACCTTATCCTCCATACTCTCGAGCTTCTTAACGACCTTGGCCGTGACTATGAGGGTCTTACCGGCCAATGGGTGGTTGAAGTCCAGGGTTACCCTACCACCCGTTATGCTCACAACCCTGGCCTGTTGATTATTTACCTCAACAATGTCACCAACCCTGGGTAATTTGCCGTACCTGTAGAACTCCCTGATGGATATAACCTTGACCTTACTTGGGTCCCTCTGGCCAAAGGCCTTGTCCGGCGGTATCTCCACGGTTATTTCCTGGCCCTCGTTGGAATTCATTATGGCCTGCTCCAGCGGTTCGAAGAGCTTTGTTTCCCCAATAATTACTAGGCGCGGTTCGTAAACCTCATCTGGCCTGTAAATACCCGCCTCCTTGGCCTTATCCTCCACCGTGGTCTCCACGACCTTATTATCATCCTTATCAACAACCGTGTACTCAAGCAGTACGTAATCACCCTTCTGGAACGGCATTGACTATGAACCAAACGACCGCCCTTTTAAATTTTAATCCACACCTCGTACGGGATAAA
>DAXY01000120.1:11578-14349 GCA_002506645.1 Vulcanisaeta distributa
ATCAACCGCGCCCATCGCTTACCATACTTGACTTAACAATGCCTGTTAAGGCATGGACCTAAATACATGCATAGCGCTGGGCTGGCGATGGTTGAATTAAAGCATAGCCATAACAATGCCAGCCTAGGTAGGTGGGAGAATTAGGTTTTAATTTCCCCAGCAATTAGTAGGCGTGATGGACATAGCCTATGTAATGGGTATTGCAATAACATTATCGATAATACTGGCGCTGCTGGGTATTGTGCTGATAATGATTGACGTATTTAGGAGCCGTAGGGATGAGGGTAATGAGGAGGGGAGGGAGGGGAAGTCTGGGGTTGGTGGTGTTGTGTTGATAGGCCCTGTACCGATAATTTTTGGCAATGACTCTTCAGTGATTAAGTGGGCCATCGTATTGACCATAATCATTGTCGTATTATTCGTAGTACTTGCGTTGTTGCCAGGCATTGTGTGAGGTGAGGCCCATGAGACTTTACCAACTTGGCATTTTACTAATAATCCTTGCCGTGATAATACCCATTATAGCCGTCATACTTGCCCTAACCACGGGGGTTAGTGGCCCGTATGCGCCGCCCTCCAATGTCGGTGGTGCCATCGTCATATTCCCAATAGTGCCAATACCAATACTCATAACCTTCGGTAAACCCCAAATCACGCAACCACTGATTTGGTTCTCCTACGTTGTATTCCTCATATTCCTAGCCCTAATAATATTCTCGATAGTGCAGTATTACAGGGCTAGGAAGGAGTTAATGAGGCGTTGGCAGGAAGAACATAAATAGTGCCCCGGATTTATGGGGATAATGAGGCTGTATTGGTCGCCCGTTGAGTTAGCAAGTAGGTTAGCACGAAAGGGCGTTAGGTATAATTTCGCCAGCGGTGCGCCGGACCCGGGCCTAATACCCATTGATGAGGTTAGGAAATCCTTCGAGAGGGTTTATGAGGAGTATGGTAGGGCCATAGTTGCTTACCCAGGCGCCGGCGGCTTGAGGGAGTTGAGGGTCGAGATTTCCATATACGTTGGTAAGGTGCTTGGTATAGGCACTAATTGGAGGGATGTAATAATTACCGCGGGTGCGCAGCACGCCATTAAGTTACTGTCGCAGTTGCTGATGAGGAGGAGGACCGTGGTTTACACCGAGGATCCAACGTTCGTGGAGACGGTAGCCCCCATGAAGTTTCAGGGCGCCAAATTAATAGGCGTGCCCATCGATGACGAGGGTATGAACACCCACGAGCTGGAGAGTCTCGTTAAGAGGTACGGACCTGGCATTGTTTATACAGTACCTAATTGCCACAACCCAACTGGGGTCTCAATGAGTGAGGATAGGAGAAAGCACTTAATCGAGATTGCCAGGGAGTATGGATTGACGGTTATTGAGGATGACCCATACACCGCGCTTTACCCCAATGCAATGCCAACGCTTAAGTCCATGGATTACGACGTTGTTTATGTCGGCACGTTCTCGAAGATACTGGGTCCAGGACTTAGGATTGGGTTTGTAATAACCAGTGATGGGTTGAGGAATGAGTTGGAGAAGCTTGAGCAGCATGATTTTGCGGCATCAACACTTAATCAATACCTGGTCTACGACATGTTGAGGAGGGGCGTCGCGGACGCCGTCATAGGGAGGGCGCGTGAGCTGTACCCGAGGAAGCTTAGGGAGCTCATTGAGGCCTTGAATGATTACCTACCAAACGCACTATTGTTTAAGCCTTCCTGCGGCTTCTACGCCTTCATAAGTACTGGAGTGAACTCATGGGATTTGCTGAGGAGGGGCGTTAAGCAGGGGGTCTTGTTCGTCCCCGGCGGTAGGTTTTTCATTAATAAGGCTAGGCAGGACACGGCTAGGCTCAGTATTGGGTCGATAAGCCTTGACTTAATAAGGGATGGCGTGAAGGCGCTTAGGGATTTAATAATGACTACTTAATGATTATGTACCTGTTATCGTCACCGCCACCGCACCCACCCAAACCCTTGACTATTGACGCTATTATTACGAGGAGCGTCAACAAACCAAGCATAATTAATAGGGTTTTAACGCCCAAGGCCCCCAACGTCCAGACCCTGACATAGACGTTACTACCGGTGATATTAACGACGTAAATATCGCCCTTATACATGACCATGCCGATTGAGTAATTAAGCGGGATGCAATACCTACCTGGACCCACGTAGTATAGGCTACCAATATTCAGCACTGCGTTTGGTAATTCATTATTTAATATGTCTACTGGTACGAAATTTATCATACGCGGAGTAATGACTAGGTTGGCTGGACTACTATCGTTTATTAGTATATCTCGTTGGTAAAGTAATGACCCATTACCGAGCAACTCTACCTGAACTTGACTACCAATCATTGCATTGGGTATATTCACCACTTGGTTATTACCGCTGAATGGCACGGCGTATTGATAACCCCCATACTTAATTAGTAACTCCAGGCTTAGGTCAGGGCACTCCCTAAGTATTGTCACATTTAGGGCGTAGTTGAGGAAAATGGGTATCCTCAATGAACTACCTTGATATATCGCGTTCTGGCCCAAGTTCATTAATTGGCCATTGATCAATACGTATACGTCGTAATTGCCCGGGTATATGCATGAGTCGTTCATGAGCGGTATCAATGTCCCATTAATGCTTAGGTAAATTAATGCATTCACCGGGTTGCCCGCCTCATCAATTAGTGAAATGCTTGAGCGTGATATTAGGGGAAGTCTCACGGTGATTGTAGACGTTGGTATTGAGTTTAGGTGAATGCCTATTG
>DAXY01000120.1:14383-14764 GCA_002506645.1 Vulcanisaeta distributa
CACCAGGCCCATTATTGAGTTACCCCCCGCCATTATGAATACATTACTACACATGAGGTTCTGCATTGATTCACCAACAATATTTATGGTAATTGGCTTAACTAATTGAACGATTGCGCAATAGGGGGTGTAGGTCAGGTACGTTGTCCATGGGGTTATCCTTGGAATACTGGGGTTCGCCAATGAGCAATTGCTGTATGAGTATTGAATCCACGGCGCGCCCGTGAGCATTATAAATGGTTTGGAGCTGGTGACGAGCATCAAGTTCTGCGTATTAGAGATTGGCGCGTAGTAGTACGGCGTTATCACCACGTATGTAGTGCCGTTGGCCGTAATACTCACGTTGCTTGAGTACGTCACGTAAGTGGCTATCTCGGCGTA
>DAXY01000120.1:14820-21915 GCA_002506645.1 Vulcanisaeta distributa
GGGAATATCGATACTAACTTGATTATCGAGAATAGGTAATTGAACCCCGGTATTGAGGGTATTGATATGTTCATGGACCCCTGGGTCAATGTGTACGTAATGTTTGACCCAGGCACGATAAGCGCCTCGAGTGGGTATTGACTATATGGGCCTAGCCTAAGGTAAACGCCATATATAGGTAATGAGCAGTTAACCTCGATACTGACGTACTTAGGGCTATAGTTAATGACCGGAATATTCAGTGAGGAGCCATTATATAGTACAAGGGATGCCGATAATATGCCCATGTTGGACAGTGGGTCTAAGTAGGCGCTAAAGGTTACGCTACCTCCCTGGGGGCAGTATTGATAAATTGGTATTATTAATTGATTACTCGTTACATTAATCACCTCGGTATATGACTGACCATCCCCATAATTAATACTAATGCCTAAGTAATTATAATTAATAGTCAACTGGGCATGGCCAGTAATGGGCAATACCACGAGTGCCGCAATAACGGCAATCCAAAGTAGGCTCCTTATCACGGCAAGGAATTAAGAAGGGGTTATAAATAATACAAACACGTAAAATAACCAAGTGATGATGCAGTTCGCGGGGGATTGAATGACGAAGCCTTCGAAAACTGATCAAGTATGCACGGCCGTATTCACGCTATAGGGTGATGGCAACAAATGCTTCTTATTATAAGCCGCCCTTAGCAAGGCCATGAACAGTGGGTGAGGCCTAAGGGGCCTACTCCTGAACTCGGGATGGAACTGTGTGGCTACGAAGAAGTAGTGGTTCGGTAGCTCGATCATCTCGACCCTCGGCACATCGACCCTCCACGCCGAGAACACGAGGCCTTTCTCCCTAAGCACGTCAAAGAACTTGGGATTGACCTCATACCTATGCCTATGCCTCTCCCTGATTTCCGTGGTTCTGTAAATCGCGTGGGCTATCGTACCCTCAATAATGCTTATCCTCTTATCGCCAAGTATCATGGTGCCGCCTAGTTCGTCAACGCTTTTCTCCTCAGGCGTTATGTCAATGACTGGGTATGGCGTGTCTGGGTCTACCTCCGTAGTATGGGCGCCCTTAAGGCCCACCACATTCCTTGCAAACTCAACAACGGCTAGTTGCATGCCGTAACAAATACCGAGGAATGGTATGTTGTTCTCCCGCACGTACCTGATGGCCTCGATCTTACCCTCAACCCCCCTGGCGCCAAACCCCGGAAGCACAATTACGGCGTCCGCGTTGTTGAGTTCCGTGACCTTAACATGATCCTTCTCAATCTCCTCAGTATCGCACCAGATAATGTTTGGTTTGAGCCTAAGCTTTGCGGCCGCGTGCTTAATCGCCTCCACAATGCTTATGTATGAGTCGTGGAGTTTCACGTACTTACCACACATGTAAATATTGACCTCCTCCTTACCATTCTCAAGGGCATTTACGAAGGAGACCCAATCATCGAGCTTGGGCTCGACTGGGGCTAGGCCGAGCTTATTCACTATGTACCTGCCAAGGCCCTGCCCCTCAAGTATTAGCGGTACCTTGTAGATTGTGTCCACGTCATATGACGTGAAGACGGCTTCAAAGGGGACATTAGTGAATAATGAGATCTTCCTCCTGGTATCCTCATCCAGTGGTTTAGGTGATCTGGCAATTATTACGTCGGGCTGAATACCAACCCTCCTGAGCTCGGCAACGCTGTGCTGAAGTGGTTTCGTCTTAAACTCCCCCGTTATCGATAGTATGGGTACCAGGGCAACGTGTATAAAGAGTACGTCATTGGGCATTTCAAGCCTCATCTGCCTAGCCGCCTCGAGGAATGGCAATCCCTCGTAATCACCCACCGTACCCCCAATCTCGATAAGCACTATGTCGGGTTTCTCCCTCCTCGTTACGAGCAATATCCTCCTCTTCACCTCCTCGGTAACGTGCGGTATCAACTGGACTGTTTGACCTAGGTACTTACCCTTACGCTCCCTCCTAATCACGGTGTAATACACCTGGCCACTGGTTATGTTGTGGTACTTCGGAACCTCAATGTCTAGGAAACGCTCGTAATGGCCTAGGTCGAGATCCGTCTCCCCACCGTCAAACGTTACAAAGACCTCGCCATGTTGGTATGGGTTCATCGTACCTGCATCGACGTTTAGGTATGGATCAATCTTTATCGCGGTTACGCGATAGCCCCTGGCCTGTAGGATTTTCCCAATTGACGCTGTCGTGATTCCCTTACCCAACCCGCTCAATACGCCGCCGGTTATAAAGATGTATTTTGTCGTCATATAGGGCACGATGCAACCAGTAATTTAAACCCTTCTTTTATTAAGGCAGGTTATTCCTTGGCACTTCTCAACAACTCCTCATAGATGCCCACGATCATTTCGTGCCTCTTCCTTACCTTCTTTTCCAGGTCATAGACCATGTTTCTCATTCTATAGAGTTCCACCTTCATCGCATTGACCCTATTGATTAGGTCGAGCTCATTTGGTGATAATAGGTATTCGAACCTAGCGTCTGGCCTTAATGTCCTAAGTACTAGGTATATGTCCAACCTACTCAGGCCTCTGCTCCTAAGCTCGTTCACCACGCTCCTTATATCCTTAGCCTGTGAAATTGAAAGCATTGGAAATCACCTTATGAAGATCATTAATGAAGCCGTTTAATGCGCCGTTTACGGAGCTCTGTAGGTGCATAATGCCGCTCACGGTATTCCCAAATAAGCCGCTTATCAGTGATACCAAGGCCACAAGCACGGCCATCGATATCGCTATTAACAGGACCTCCTCAATGAATATGTCCCCCCTATTTCCCATTCTCCTTACCTTCAAGCCCATCAATTAGCAATACTCAACTCGATATATAAGGCACTACGCCTGGGCAATGACCCTAACGCCCTTCCTAAAGCCTATTTTCCTGACCACGTACGGCATCAATATGGGTAAAACAACCGTTGCATCCTCGAAAATGAGGGCCTGCTTAGCCGTAGGCTTGACCTTGCCCCAGGTAATGGCTTCCTTTGGGCGAGCACCACTTAGTGAGCCATCCCACTCAACGGCCATTGTTACGTAAACCACGTAATCAAGCCCACCCGCAAATTGGCTCCACCAAATCACGTGATGCTTGGAAATGCCCCCACCAATTATTAGCGCACCCAGGGATTTTCCCGAATAGACTATGTCCATTAGTTCATGCTCATCCTTAAGAACATCAATCCTCACCTGCCTACCCCCAGTCCTCGTCCTCTGTATTTCGTTATACGTGAGTATTGCCGTGCCGAAGGCCCCATCCACAAATCCAGGCACGTAAATGGGCACCCTAGCCCTATACGCAGCCCTAAGTATTGAGTAATCATCATCAATCCTACTACCCATCTCCCAGAGTAATTCCCTAACGCCCCACTCCTCCTTAACCTTGGATAGTTCCTCAAGTGCGGAGTGAACAAATTTCTCAATTAATGGTCCGTAATGCTCCTTCCTAACGGCGACATTACCTATCCTATGAATGCCCGCCCTACCCATTTCGACGTCATCAACGTCGAAGTAGCTCTGGTAATACTTACCACCCATTGCCTTGGCTATGTCGTGGTCGAGAGTCCCCGCCGTGGTTATTACAACGTCCGCGAAACCCCTCTCGATGAACTTAGCTATTAGGCCTCGGAGACCTGTTGAGATTAGGTTTGCCGTGAATGATAGGAAGACTAGGGTGTTGGGGTCGCTATACATGCTTAATAATACGTCGGCTGCCTCGGCTATGTACCTACCCTGAAAACCGCCAATCCTCCTATAAGCCTCTATTAAGTCATCTATTGTGTTTATCCCAACATCTATGTCGTAAACCTCGCTCGATATGAACGGCGAACCACTCATCGATTATGTGTTGACTAATTCGTTTTTAATGTTTTACGAAAAATACTCACTTGATAACCTTAACCTCCTTAATGAGTCCCTGCTTCATTAGGTCGTTAACTATGTTCCTAATGCTCCTTATGGTTAGCTGCGTTTTATTCGATATCTCCTCGATGGATCTATTACCGTCAATTAGCTCGAGAACTTCCAAGTACTTATCACTGAGTTGTATGTTCCTTAATTTCTCGTCAATCCCCTCGACAGGTATTGGTATTTCAAGGCCCGGTATTTTGTATAGGTAAATCTTATGGCTCCTCCACTCCTCATATAGGTCCTCCACAATCAGCGGTTTCCATCCGGGGACCTCGAAGTCGTGGGAAACAACCCTGGTGCTAGGCTTTAACTCACGCTCAAGTTTAGGCCTTATCCTCTCGTTAACGCTCGTCAGTAGGTACATTGTGACGACGTCAGCCTCCGAGAGGTCCTCCTCGAAGAAGTTTCCGTAAATCACGTGAACCCTATCCGCAAGCCCAAGGTCCTTAACCCTCCTAAGTGTTTGCTCGTACAGGTCCTTCCTAATCTCAATGCACGTGGCCTGGGCCCCGAACTCCCTGGCCGCCATTATCACTATCCTACCATCACCACACCCCAAATCATAAACAACCTCATCCTTTTTAACATTGGCCAATTGAAGCATCCTCCTCACGACTACCTCGGGCGTGGGTACGAACGGGACGTCGTAAGGCATATTGAAATACGCAAAAAAGTTGGGGCTATATATATCCTTCTCCAGCGCATCTTTATAATAATCATCGTCGAAGTCGCTCACAAGCCCGCGTCACCAACCTTATTTATTATCTTTACCTTAAGCCCCTCACTGTCGTAATTAATGTCAATGTCGACAGCGCCCTTCTTCCTAAGTATTTTAATGGCATCAATGAGCAACTGCCTTTCCTGCGGCGCCACCTTGGTCAAGGCTTCATTTAGATCCTCGGAATTATTGATAATTTCTAGGTACTTCCTCAATAACGTTGAGTTTAGGTTAATTAATGATGAACCCTCATTGAATATAAGTCCGTGAACTGCGGAATCGGTCATTGAGTATATGCCCATTAGCACGTCCGATAGTGATACGCATTTGGTTATTACGTCATTAATTAATGACGATAATTCCGATAACTCTGGGTACTTAGTCTTAAGCCTACTAATTAACATCCTTAATTCACTCATTTTCTCGATTAAGTCCATGTATACGCTATAATGGAGGGTAAAAATTAAACTAATCATTAAATAATGGTGAAATACCGCAGGTCACTGCAAAATCCTGATCAGCCTACTCGATACCGAGGGATGTGATGAGAGAAGCCCCAATCTCCTACTCACCAACTCACTGTGTAGTTCCCTCCAGGTAACCCTAATCAATGCCATTGCGAGACTTCTTTTTGGTACGAACTTAAGGGCGTGCCTATCTGCCGAGTACTCACTGAGTTTCATCACGGAGATTATGCCGAACACCTCAAGTAGTATTGCTGCCGTGAGCATGGGTATGGCCGGTAGGCTCATCAACGGTATTACGTACGTTATCAACACTATATTCACCAACTGAGCCAGCGATATTAGGAAGAGGGCCTTTACGGAATCGCCGTGAATTATGTGGCCAACCTCGTGCATAATTACGGCAGTTAGTTCGTCCTCGCTCAGGCATGATACCAATCTTGAGGTTAGGACTATGTAATTAATGCCCGGCAGGCCAATGGACGCTGCATTGCATTGATTTACATTAACCATGTAAAGGCCGTAATTGCCCACAACACCCAACCTATTGATTAATGAGTCCACGTCAATCACCTCCTCATAGAAGTTACTGGGCCTTACCCTAGCATTACTCACTAGCGACATTAGGAACCCCCTAATCTCGCTCAGCGACCTCGTATTTTCAATCCTGGATAAAAGCCGTAGGGCCTCATTAAACCTCTCCTCCTCAAATTCTCCATACTCAAGTACGAACTTTATAATCCGCGAACCCCTCAAATCACCGTGCTTAACCCTCAATTTGAGGATGTATGAGTAAATTATTGGTATGAGCAATGGCGATAGGAGTAGGATTATTATTAAGTGTATTGATGGTATTACATTGATGATCCTAAGTACGGCAGTGATGATCGACAATGCCATGATCGATAACAGCATGAGCCCTATCAAGCCGGTCGGTGGTGAATAGGCCCTTGGTAAGTCATTAACCCTATAAACCCTATCGCCCCTCTGCAGCAGGAGTATTGTTATCCTACGCATTCCATCAGTGCCCAGGTACCTCAGGACCAAGGCATTCAGTAAATCCCTCGTTTTACCGCGCCCCCTAACCCTGACCTCATGGTTAATGCTCAGCTCAGCGTCCCCATCATCCCCATGCACCACCAACCTGGTTACTCCATTGCCCACCTCCCTGGCCGTGTATGCAAACCCGGCGATTTTCAATAGATAATCCTCAACGTAATTGATTAGGGATTGAGAATCTCTAATTAAGTCACGGATTACCCAATATGTTTTTATTCCCACCATTCGCGGCTGACTGTGCGAGGTTTATTTTTTGGGCATTAGCCAATTCCCTCAACATATTTATACTTGTATTACCCCTCCTCGCGGATTTATAATTATCAATGAAGGATAGCACCTCATGAACACTATTATGCTCAAGGATGAGCCAAAACTCCGTATTCCTCATAATACCATACACCTTCCCACGGGCACTGCGCTTAATAACCCTTATCAAACCAAGCTCAACAAGCTCCTCGAGAAAGTTCCTAACTATGACGGACTCTGAACGCGGACTCTTGCGCGTCCAGATGGTGATGTCCTGGGCAACCTTAGCAGGCCTAAAGGTTATTAATTGACCCTTCGCGTTGATGACCATGTCCTTCAACATCTGGAGTATTAGTATTTTCACCTTCTTCGTATCCACCATCAAATTTTCCGAGGACGTCATCGGGGGACCAGGACTTTCGTATATACCCACTTAAATAAATAAATTAAGAGTTGGAGACACTCCCGTAGTGAGTAACGCCAGAGTTTCATGAAAACCTCCGTAACGCACCACGTGGGTTATTTCAACCCATCAAGCCCTAATGCGCCCTGGTGGGCGCGCTAAAAACGCACGGCATATCGCACCAGCCGCAGCCCCAGCACATACCATGTACCAACTAAGGTAAGCACCAATAAGCAAATGCCGGCCAGGCCCTTAAACGCATTAATTTTAAAC
>DAXY01000120.1:21942-26747 GCA_002506645.1 Vulcanisaeta distributa
TACTTCGGGTGTTCCTAAAGGGTGGATCGAGCGGGATTGAGCGGGACCTATCGCTAGGGTGGGCGCCTTAGGCATGTTATTGAGTCGGCCTTGGTTAAGGAGCTGCGCACTACCACGTGATGTTGGCACTATGGGTGCGTAGATTAACTGCCGCAATGTTGGCATGATTAGTTGCGTGGGTTATTTTTTAATTTACTATCAAGTTCCAGTATCTTCTCAATGAGTTTTTCATCCGCGTCCAATATCCGTTCTATTTCATTAATCCTATCACGTAGGTCCGAGACCTCCCTCTCCAACTCCATCACTTGCTTCCTGAATAATGAATCGCCGTCATTAATGCCTAGGTCCCTTACCACGGGCGTCTTATCATCGGCCTGCTTCGCCAGCGCCACGGCGTTATTGCCCCTACCGTTAGTGCCTGGGCCCTCACTTACCTTACCGATGGTTTCACCTCCATTACTCACTTCATTGATGGGCCTTTCGTTAGGTCCACCGCTCACCATTGATGGGGTTGGTGGGGTATTGCCCTGCGGCGTTGAACCCCTTGGATAATCATACCTCCTAATGACCACGTGGGTTGGCTCAATACTTGCCCTTAACGGTCTCACCTTGGCAATGCCTTTACTCGTTATTACTATTGCCTCCTCCGTGGTAATTTCATTCAACTTATTAATTAAGTTCCTCGAAAATACGACCCCCTCGTCCATCAGGTCAGGGTTTATCTTGAATAGCACGATGTTGCAGTGCTTCAGCAATGAGGACCTTGGCACGGCATTGCTGACCAGGATAACCCTCAACCCGTACTTGGCCAATTCCATTATTACATGGTCAATTATTGAGTAGCCCGGGCCGCCCATGTCGAGTAGGTTCTGGGCCTCCTCAATAATTAGCACGTGCCTAACGCCCTTCTCGACCAAGCCCCTCCTCATGTAGTGCATGTAGAGGGCGGCCAGGATTAGTGATGAGATTAGCCTCTTTTCCTCAATAATGGTTAAGTCGCTTAAGTCGATCACGGCATCACCCTCCATTAACGACTCAACGCCCACAATGCCCTTACCAATATTCATGGCGGAGTACTCAAGCCTCCTTAATATGGCCGCCTTCATCTCGGCCTCGGTCCTTGTGTTAACGAGGTAATTATCTATCCTGCCTATTAAGTCGCTGAAGCTGGTGTAGTTACCGTCACGGATCATCCTATATAGCATGTACATGCTCGGTTCATTAAGCCCTAGGCCGAAGCCCAGGATCTCGGTTAGTAATTTCGGCGGTATCTTCTCGAGGTCTATGTTTATAGCCGAGGTCGGTAGTGTCGGTAGTAGGCCTGCGTACTCGCCATGCCAATCGAGTATTGTGACTACGTACTTTCGACGAAGCTCCTTAATCATGGCCTTAACGAGTGATGACTTACCACCCCTCGTGGGGCCTAGAATGCATAGGTGCCTATCGAGCGGCACCCTATAGGGTATCATGAGGCGCGTGCCCACGGTAACGCTATCCCCAGTGAGCTCCCTCGCCAGTGATGCGATGGCGAGGGAGGCGGATACCGCAATTGCGCTAATACCCAGTATATCCATAGCCCTCACCTTTGAATTCTCAATGGAGCTTATAAGGAACTGTGTAGGGCTCGTTCATAGCCATGGTCGTGAATTTAGAAATTGAAATAACCTCACCGGCCTCATGCTGGACAGCAGCCACTTCGGCATGTACCTCCTATAGCGGTAGAACCTGGCATCAAGCAGCACAGCGACCTTCCTATGCCTATCCAAATCCCTCAACAACCTGCCAATTATCTGGGTGGTTGTTGAGATGGCTGGGAATAAGTACGTGGTCGTGAACCCGCTAATCCCCAGCTTCCTGTAATAACGGGACTTCAGGGAGCTCCACTGACTATATTGAGGCAGTGGGAAGCCGACGATCATGACGCCGACCAACTCCTGCCCCAGGAAGTTAATGCCCTCACCAATTGGGTTTTGGGCATACGTTATGATGACTGATTTAGTGGCCCTGGCATTTTCCTTGAAAGCCTCAATCATATTCATAGCCCCGGAACCATCCCTCAGGGTGAAGGTGGGCACGCCCCAAATCGGCGGCGCATGTTGGCTTATGTACGAATCCATGTACTCAATGCTTGGGAAGAAAATAGCTAGGCCGCCGACTGGCGGTGCTGACTCAATGAACGCCTTAATACTCCTATCCACAATGTCGAGGTACTCCCTCAATAGTCTATTCCTGTGTGTTAATTCGACATCCACTATGGATAGGATGGTGAGGTTCTCCCAATACTCCCTGGGTAGGGAATCCACGGCTATATAGTGCGTGCGCCTCGGGTGTATATCCATGATGTATGAAAACCTCCTACTCATGGATGCGGTTAGGAGGAGCGCCTTACGTGACTTCGCTATTAAATCACGAATAGGCCTGAGCGAGAGGCACCTCAGCCTAATTAACTTACCGTCATACGTAAATGCGCATAGGTCATTCCCGAAGTGCATGAGCATTTCAAGAACCTCATCATTAACCTGCTCAGAACCCCTCAGTAAATCGTCTATGTCGAACCTCCTCAAAACAACGACCTCCCTCTGCGGCGTATACCCATTAATCCTATTAAGTAATTTAGTGGCCAGGTCATTACCGCGTGATGCCCATTCCCTCAACTCATTTATCCCAATGCCTATTGATTCCTCGAGACCGGCTGCAATATTGTGGAACTCATCAATTATTATCAGGGGCTTACTCCACGAGTTTATTATGTCGATGAGCTTGCCGTAGAGGTCTGGGCTTGATAGGTAGGCGTGGGTCGATATGACTATGGGTAATTGATATGCAAGGGCCTCATTAATCTCGTATGGGCATAAACCCTCATTAAATAGGTCAGTGGGGTTGCAGGTCGTTATGGGGAGAGGCGCCTCGGTCCTCCTAACCCCGCACTTACCGCTTAACCTATATAAAATGCATTGCCTGGAGTTGCGGGCATTGAATGGGCACATCGACTCCCTACCGAGGAACAGCGATACCCTATCCCTAATACCGGCTTGCCTAGTGAATTCGCAAAGCTGCAGTGCCTCGGCCCTGGACCTGGTCATTATTAGTGCTTGACCACCATCATTAACCCACCTACTCGCCACAGCGACTGCGATCCTGGACTTACCAAAGCCTGGGTAGGCATTTAATAGGACTACGTCCTCCTCCATGAGTATTGCATATACGTAATCGGCAACATCCATTCCAGTAAAATCATGGATCAGCGCAGTTAATTAGGCACTAGCTATACCGAGGGTTCGTAAATCCGCGTCTTGGAACCCTCAAGGAACTTCTTCTTTATACTCCTCATGCTCTCGAGGGCATTGTCAATGGCGCTAAGCACCTTTGGGTCGGACTTAACCTCATCAAGATCCTTACAATTACTCAACACCTTCTCGAATAAATCATCCACTATCTTATCCGGCAACCTCTCGAGGGCCTCCCCATAGATTTTCGGTAATTCATTGCTTATGAACTCCACAACATCATTAACGTCCTTCCAATTGTCCTCGGCCTGCCTGATTATTGATAATACTGTTTCTAGGCTATACCTCTCATCGGCTGATAGCTTGGAATCATCGAGCTCCAGGTACGCCCTATTTAGGCAATACCTAACGAACCTGTATATTAATGGGTTTATGTTAAGTGTTGACATCAGGCTACGTAGGATCGGCACCTTTAAAAACCTATACTTAAATCCAGCATTGGTGAGCCGTGAAGTTAATGAATGATATTTATAGGGCTGCTAATTACGGCTAATACGAAGGGCCTTGATTGATGTACATGCTCACCTAAGCAGGTGGGATGTGTATGGCCGTGCGGATGAGTTAATAAATGAGGCCCGTAGGGAGGGCTTACTCGGCATAATCAACGTGACGATGAGGCTGGGCGAGGTGAAGAACGCATTAAGTCTCGTGAGTAGGTATGGTGGGTTCGTCTACACGGCCCTGGGGTATGATTATGGCGGATTCGACGTTAGGGAGGTTCAGGAAATAACGAGGATCATTAATGAGGAGAGGGATTTAATCGTCGGCATTGGCGAGGTTGGGCTTGACTACAGCGTTGTTAAGGATAGGATGCTTAGGGAGATCTCACGCCACATATTCACCAAGTGGGTACTACTCGCGAGGGACCTTGACCTGCCATTAATAATACATTCGAGGAATGCCGAGGACGACATAATCAAGTTATTGAGCAGGTACGGACCGGTTAAGTGCGTAATGCACGCCTTCAATGGCAATAGGGAGCAGGTGATGAGACTTCTCGAGCTCGGCTGCTACTTCTCAATACCACCAACCATAACCAGGTCCAGGCAGAAGAGGGATTTAGCCGCAATCCTGCCCCTAAATAGGATCCTCCTTGAAAGCGACACACCTGAGCTTGGGCCCAGCCCCGGTGAGGGGTCTAGGCCAGTGCACATTAAGGTTGTGCTAACGGAATTATCGAACATCCTAAACATCGACTTGGCAGAATTGAGCGGTATAATTGTTGAAAATACGCAATCCCTGTTCAGACTGGGCAGGAGGTGAGTCAGCCCTGCGTGGTCTCTTCATGAGTCGATTCTCCGGTCCTCATCACTTACCTAATAATCTCTGTAGGTAATAAATAATTTATTAACCCAATTATGAGCAAGACTTGGTTAGGGGTGTGACGAAGGTCGTTGACAGAATCGCTGAGGTATTAAGGAGTAGGGGGTTTAGGGTTAGGATTATCCGTGATGACTCGGTGAAGGCGAGCCTCAATGGATTGAGGGTGAAGGTTTGGGTTGTACCTGGCGATTACCT
>DAXY01000120.1:26772-35847 GCA_002506645.1 Vulcanisaeta distributa
CATGCGTTATTCATCGTTTCCGATAGGCCGTACGTAATCAGTGATTATATAGTCAATAATTTATCGAGAGCGCGTTACTGGTTTAATAAGGAGTTGAATATAAGGGTGTACGCAATAAACATTGAGAGGCTCGAGGAGGACCTAGAGGACGGTATTAACCTGGCAATAACAAGCTTCTACAGGGAGGCTAGTAATGTAATGCTGAGGGGCAGCGACTGCCCAAGCTGTGGCTCCCCAATGACGCTGGTGTATTCCTCGAGGTACTACTCACGTAGGTGGAGGACTTGGGTTAGTGAGTATGTTGAGGTTTGTGAGAAGTGCAGTGTTATTTCCCATAGATTGACCCTCTCGTGAATGAATTAACGACTTCATTCTAAAATAATGCTTATTAACCACTGAGGTGATAATGCGTGGAAGCAGGGTTTTATGCCTGTCTTGCCGTTTATGCCGTTAGACGCGAGGTTCGCAGACATGCTTGGATTAATGGATACACTCGCCAACGAGTTTAAGGGGCAGGCAGACATATTCATGATAGCTAAGGAAATGGAGTCAGACATTGATGACCTGATGCCTGCGTTGAACGCGGCCGTTTACCTGGGCTTTGTCGAGGTTAAGGGCGGTGATGTCAAGATTACGGATGAGGGTAGGGAATTCCTAAACGCTAAGATTAGTGATAGGAAGAGGATACTGCGGCAAAAATTGCTAAATCTCGAGCCATTTCACACGGCATATAGCCTGGGCCTACGCAGGCCCTTCACGATCGACGACTTAATCGAGGAGCTGAATGAGGAGGGTTACGTGGAGGCTAGGGAACCCGGCATTAGGCATCTACTCGAGGTATTGCTAGCCGAATGGGGTGTATTTGCGGGCATGTTGAAGAAGAGGGGTGATGTATACATCGCGGTACCGTGAACTAACTACTTCAACTACTTATTGACCTTAATAAATACCATCCCTGATACGAGAACCTCCTCAATAACGCCATCGTTCAGTAATTGATTGTAGATTAATCTCCAATTCTCAGAAACATTACTACTAAGCCACTCCTCGAATTGGGGCTTAGGTACCATGCCCTGGAGCTCACTCCTCATCTTATCCACAAGCCTCTGAAGGTTCGGCTTATTTCTGCCATTACCCAATTCATCACTACCATACTTAGCATTACCGGTCATATCGCTCTTAACCGCCTTCCTCCTTATGTAGAATGTGTCGTCCAACGTACTGTACATGACGTCAAAGAGACCGGACTTACTCAATTTATTTATTAAATCCATACTCATTTTTATGCCTAGCACGCGCTCGATCTCGTCAATACTAACCCACCTATCATCAACAACCCCCATTAACCTTCTCACTAAATCATTGCCTATTACCAACGTCATGCGGGAAGCATTTCCTGCTGATATAAATCTTAAATAATTAATTTAAAAAGAGCAATCAATGATTATCTCCTTCAAGGTACCAACCGTGCTGGTGATTGGCAGGGTGGGTAATGAATTAGCCCTGTGGAGCATTGATGGAACTACCACGGCGCTGGGCAGCGTTAATGGCGTTGAGTTGGTCGATGAGCTTAGGGTGGATAAGCAGGTAATGGGTCACCTAGCCATAGCGTCCTTCAGTCAGTACATTATTAAGGCCATAGACCTGGGCAGTAGGTACGGCTCATACACGCTGAGTGAGGATTCCCTGGTGAGGATACCCAGTAGGGGTGGTGTTGACCTTAGGAAGTATAATGACTGGGTCACTATTAGGAACGCCTTCATATTAATAGGGGACCCTAACTCCGGTTATTTTGATTACTACCCATTGATATGCCCCTATAGGGTTGGCGATACCCTCTTCATTAATGCCGGCTACGCCAGTTCAGGGGGCATTAAGACGGTACTTACAATACTTGGTGTATTACGTAATCACGTGGGCACGTCAGGTAGGCTAAGCGCATCCTGCATGTGCAGGATACCCTCAATGCCCCTGGAGGTAGCCCTAATGATAGGTGATAAGTACCTACTGGTTAGGGCTCACATGAACGAGGGACAGGCAATAATGGGCAATAAGTACCTAGTCCTATTGACTAAGGGTGGTAACGTCATCGATAAGTACTCAACAAATGGCGACCCAATAGATGCCGTGGTTAAGATGCTGAATGAAATGAGAAGTGCTTAATTGAAAAGTGAAATGTAGGGAATGTAAAAGTAAGGATTAATAGCGGATCATGGACTATATTAATCCGTGAGTATAAGCACAGGCCTTGAGTTTGTCTCTGAGAACGTGCTACCAATAATAAGGAGTTTAATAGCTAAGAAGCTCCTTGAGCATGGATATAGCCAGCTTAGGGTTGCCAAGGTATTGGGCGTGACCCAACCTGCTGTCAATAGGTACGTGGGCAGGGACTACGAGGAGCTACTTAGTAGGGCTGATTCAATTGGGATTAACAGGGATTGGATGCTCAGGGTAGTTAATAACGTGGTGGAGTTAATACTGGGTGATAGGGAGTACGAGGCCCTCGAGTACCTAACCAACGCAATAATAATGGAGTTGGGCTCCCTGAGACTTTGTGATGCCCATAGGAGGCTGGTCCCATCATTACCAATAAACTGTAGTGTATGCTCAGTATTTATCACGGGTACTTCAGACTCTGTGATTAGGAATATGGAGAGGGCATTATCAATACTCGAGACACACCCAGAAATAGGGGTAGTAATGCCGAGGGTCCTTATGAACATTGTTGAGGCAAGGCCTGGCGCGGCTACCGAGAACGACGTCGTCGGCGTGCCCGGCAGGATAGATGCCCACGATGGCAGGGTCATAATAGGCTCAAGGCCGATTTACGGTGGGAGTAAGCACTTGAGTAAGTTGATTATTAAGTGCATGAATGCTAACCCTAGGTATAGGTCCGTGGCAAGCATTAAGTATGATGATAAGGTGGAGCGCGTACTTAAGGAATTGAATATTCACTACACCAAGGTGGGTCCTCATGAGGGCTCCAATGAGGATGAGGTGATTGATGCCGTGGCAAACTCACTCATTAAGGACCCCACGCTAGAGGCTGTGATTGATCTTGGCGGTTATGCCCTGGAACCCATCACCTACGTGTTCGGCCTGGATTCCGTGGATGTGGTACTTAAGGTGATAAGGATTGCCTCAAGAATAGCCTAGGCCTTGACCTTACTAATTAGGTGATTCACGATGTACCTGGCGGGATTAATACCCGTGGCCCTCTTAAATCCTTGCCAGGACATTGTTGGGTTAACCTCCAGTATGTAGTATCCATCCTTTGTCTCCGCAATATCGACGCCGCCGTAATCAAGCCCAAGGACCTCAACGGCCTTCAACGCCAACTCCCTTAATTCATTCGTTACCTTGGCAGGCTCAGGCCTAGCGCCCTGGGCAACATTACTCTTCCACGTAATGCCCCTCCTAAACTCCGCACCAATTACGTCATTGCCCACGACCACGACCCTATAATCACCATCACCAACCTTCTCAAGAAACCTCTGCACGTACATGGGCTTACTCAGGTTGGTTAGGTAACTGAATATGTGCATGGCCACGTCAGCGTCATCAACCTGAAAAACGCCGAAGCCCATGGCGCCCCTAATCTGCTTAACAACAGCCCTGCCGAACCCCCTAACCGCATTATATGCAATGAACATGTTCTCACTAACCACCGTATCGGGTACGGGCAATCCATGCTTGGCAAGGAGCATTAATGATATGAATTTATCGCTAGCCATCATCCAATTCATCACGGGGTTCATTACATAGACGCCATTTAGTTCGAGAGCCCTAATAACCCACAGCCTATGCACGAATTGCTCAAAATCCCTAATCACGCCTATATGCCTCAGTACGGCCCCAGCCACGTCTATTTCCTCATAATTAGACCTACCAATCATCTGATAATAATCAATGCGACCCCCGCCAAACCTGACCCCAACCATGTCTATGTAGATTCTCCTAACCCTATGACCCAATGACCTAATGGCATCCTCTAAGTCAACAACGTCCTCAGGATTATACTCAACCTCGTAAGGCCTGATAATGCCGATATCCACAGGATCCGTCAGTAAAGCCCCCTTTTATTAATTAACCCAGCAATTACCTAAGGACTAAGAATAATGAGTATGGTGAGTATACGTTTACTTTACGTATACCTACTCCAGCCTTATCCTACTTAAATCAATAGAAGCGGGAATAACCCCCCTCCTAAACCTATTTGCGTCGGAATTAAGTGGCCTAGTCGCGTCAATACCGACCTTAGTGGTTATGCCCTGAACAGGGTCGATGGCCACGGGATCCAGTGTCGAGCCTCTCACGTAGTTTATCATCACCAAGTCCTCATCAGCTCTGAACCTAGTAGCAATGGCCCACTCAACCTCACCCGGGTCATCAATGTTTATGTCATCATCCACGATCACCACGTGCTTAAGGCTTGGGTGAGCCGTGAATGCGGCCATAATCGCGTTTTTAGGGTCGCCATCGCTCTGCTTCCTAATGGAGATAACCGCGTGGAGCCACCCACAGCCACCATCGGTCAGCCTAACTGCCTTGACCTCAGGAACTACGTTGCTTACGAATTGCCAGATCTTCGCCTCCTTCTCAATGCCCATCAGTACCTTATGCTCTGAGTAACCAGCCACCAGGGCATGGATGAGCAGTGGGCTGTCCCTCCTAACGTAGATCCTGGTAACCTTAACGACGGGTTGNNTCCCTGACCTCGTCGTATGTGCCCAGTATGTCCATGCACGGCCCCTCCCTAGCCACCTCCCTAGCCGATATGTAGCCCTCCATGACAACCTCGGCGTAGGCCGGCGCGGGCACGCCGTTATCCAACACCTTTACCTTAAGTGAACCGTTAAGTAAGGCATTGGCCATGTTCAGTTCGAAGATGCCGAAGGGCGGTGATGATGCAGCCGCAATGAGGATTGCTGGGTGTAAACCCCATGATATTGATACTGGCGTATCCCTGCCTATTTCCTTATTCCTCATGTAAATCCTGTAGAGATGCCTAGGCACGAGCCTGATCACGAATTTGTCGGGGCCTATTGGGGTTAGGCGATGTATACTTGCGTTCAATATCCCATCCCTAACATCCATACCAACCACCACCGCGCTAGTTAGGCAGGGCCCTGGCTCAAGCTCGAAATACCTCGGTATCGGTATTTTTGTCAAGTCAACACTAGGTAATGCGTCATAAACCGTATTATCAGTCTCGCTGGGTCTATAAGATGGCGCTACATCCTCAGCCCAGAGAAGCCTTCTATAGAACTCAACATCACTCCTCACATTAAGCGCCCTATACGCCTTATCCCTAGTATTAACTATGTTACCAACCACGTGAGCGCCCCTGAATTCACGAACATTAGTGAATTCCAGGGTTGGTCCCTTATCAAACCTCGTGATTACGTAAGGTATTTCGTAATTAATGCTCAGCTCCTCATTAATGAATTTCAACATATCTACGCCCCTTAGTTCGGTTAGGTACTTCCTTAAGTCCATCAATTTACGTTAAGGGTTTTAAGTAAAATAATTTTACCATGCCGTTCAGAATTGGTATTGCATTTCTATCTTTATGCCCATACCTGGTGTTTCAGGTACATATACCTTACCATTCCTTGCGTACATTATTGATTTCTATTCATCAAATGGCGTTCCTAAGTGGGTTATCAGGTGCTGCGTACTCAATCCACATGGTGCCGGGCTTAGCAGCAACGAGGTGGGCACTGACTATCGGCATTAAGTGTGGTGAGACGGGTATACCATAGGCCCTGGCAAGAGCCCAAACCCTAAGCCACTCTGTGATCCCACCGACATGCTCCTTAGGTGATGGTTAATGAGCCGTGTTCGCATATGTTGGGACCTCCCTCCTATAACCATCAAGTAGTCTTCAAAGAGGCTTATTAGTCTCCTTGGCTAATAAGTCCTAAATAGCGATGTCAACACCACCAATGGCATGAATCACAAAGCCCCTCCTACCCCATCTCGTTAGTCCCTGGAACAACTCATCCCAAATGGCCTCGTACTTCATTGCATCCTTACCAACAAACCTAGTAATGACTCTCCTAATGAACTCAGCAAGTAGGTCGGAATAACCAATACCCTCACTGCCATCTTCATCAACGACCTTAACAACGACCATATCATTAACAGGCCCAATATTCGGAATCTCAAGACCAGCCCTAAAACCCCAACCCTAATGTCCCTAATCTTCACTGTTTACTATTCATGCGCCTTTATAATATGAATTGTGACTTATTTAGTACGCTTATCGAGCCCTTACCTGCTCAAATATTGTGTAGCCGCATTTACCGCAGGCCCACCTCGGCACTGGGACCTTGTGGTAAGCCATTACAGACCCACACCTAGGGCATATCCTCCTTAGAAACTTTATGGTGCCCTTTTCATAATCAACCTCATACCACGTGTGGGCCCTGGCCTTCACCTCCTTGGGCATTCAACCATGGCCTAACGAGAGCCTTAATAAGATTTTTCCCTCACGGGCATGCATCGTTAAATCCTTATAAGGGCCTAGTGACTGCCTAACTACGGTGATTGATGTGGCCAGGTCTGACCCGTGATGTAAGGTCTCCCTTCCTGATCACTGCCATAGCGAAAGCCAGTTGGCGTCCCTGTACTCCTTAAGCACATTCTGATAAACCATCTTCGTCCACCTAGCTATCCTATCCCAAGTATACCACCGGAGCACGGAGTCCCTAGCATTCTTGGCTATGCTACTTCTCAACTCGTCATTACTGAGTAATACCTTGGCCGCGCCTATTATTTCATCAACGTTATCGGGCATTACCTTAACACCGTTGTACCAATCACGCACGATCTCGTTGGGCCCGCCAACCCTTGTCGTGATTACGGCAATGCCCGCGGCCATGGCCTCGAGTATTGTTATGCCGAACGGTTCATAGCGGCTGGGTAGTATTGCCAGGTCCGAGACCTTCAGTATTGAGTATAGGGTCTCATCGTTAACCCTGCCCGTGAAGTAGACCTTATCCCAAATACCCCAGTCATGGGCCAGCCCCATTAGGTGCTCCTTCATTGGTCCATCACCGACAATAAGCAACTTAAGGTTCCAGTCCCACTTGAGTAATTCCCTAAATGCCGCCAGCACTAGGTCGGGCCCCTTCTCATGGACTAGCCTGCCCACGAATACTATTAACCTCTCGCTGGGCATTGCGTATAGGTCCCTGAAGCCGGGCGGTACCTTGACCGAGTCTATGTAGGATACGTCAATGCCGTTTGGTATCATTATTAGTTTATCCTTAGGGACGCCGTGCACCCTCGACACCTCATCAACCATGTAATTGCTGCAGACAATGACCTTCCAGGCCTCGTAAGTCGTCCTCCACTCCCATGAGTGGATTATGGACTGCTCCTCATTATGAATACCGCCGCGCCTACCAACCTCCGTAGCGTGTATTGTGGCTATCAAGGGCTTGTGAAGCAAATGCTTAAGCGCTATGCCGGCGGGCCCGGTCAGCCAATCATGGACGTGGATTATGTCGAACTCCCACTCATCATGTAACCTGAGCGCCTCCTCAATCATCTCCTCGTTGAAGTTCAGGACCCAGGTGATGAAGCCCGTGGACCTGAACTTAAATGGATCAACCCTCCTAACGTGGACGCCCTCAACCTCCTCACTCGGTGGTGAGCCGGGTAGCGCAATACTCATAACCGTCGTGTCAATGCCGTCCTTAACCAATTCCTTAGTAAGGTGGTAAACATGCCTACCCAACCCACCGACCATGTGGGGTGGGTATTCCCAGGACAGGTGCAGGACGCGTATTACCACAGTTATTACCCACCACACTTGTTTAAAAGTAAGATTCTACCATGGGCAAAATGATCAGTGCCTGTGCAATAAAGTTTAAAATCCAATGATGAATCCCTATCGCGTGAAGATTGTACTCGTTGCGGTGCCAGGTAGTGGTAAGTCTACCACGCTTAAGTTTGTTAAGGAGATGCTACCCGACGTAAGCATTGTTAATTACGGCGACTACATGCTCGAGATCGCCAAGAGGCAGTATGGAATAACCAATAGGGATGACATGAGGAGGAAATTGCCCGTGGAGGAGTATAGGAAGGTTCAGGAAATGGCCGCTGAGGAGATTGCCAAGCTCCCGGGCGACGTGATCATAGACACCCACGCGAGTATTAGGGTTCAGGGTGGTTACTACCCAGGCCTCCCTGACAGGATCATAACGAAGTTGAGGCCTGACGCTATCGTGCTCATGGAGTTCGACCCAAAGGACATACTCGAGAGGAGGGCAAAGGACGTGGGATTGAGGGATAGGGAGCAGGAAACACCCGAGGAGATAGAGATGCACCAACTGGCCAATAGGTACTACGCCTTTGCCGCGGCAAACGCTGGTGAGTGCTCAGTCTACATACTGGATTTCAGGAATAAGCCTCAGTCAAGACCCTTCGAGCATGCCGAGATTGCGGCTAAGTTCATAGTTGACCTAATAATGAGGAATAGGGGCGCGAAGCAGTGAGGTTGGTTACCGAGGCGCGAAATACTTAAAATAATCGGAATTCCCCCGAGGCCTGTATGAAGGCCTTAATCATTGTTGCAGACACATCGTACAAGGGGGAGTACTCAATGACCGTGCAGGCACTTAGGCAATTGGGTATGGAGGTTAGTACGGGGCTGGTGAGTAAGACCATCAATGTGAACTTCGATATTGACATGACGGACAAGGTTGATGAAGGGGTCCTAGATGGTTATGACGTAATTGCATTCATAGGCGGCTATTGGGCCTACTACGCCGTTATTGGTAAGGAAATGCCCGGCAGGGCCAGGCCCATGGTCAATAGGGAGGCCTTCGAGAAGCTAATCATTAAGTCAGTAAGTAGTGGTAAGAAGACCATACTGCCCCTAGCCACGCCCGCCTATGCGGCCAAGCTTGGGTTATTGAGGGGTAGGAAGGCCACGGTCTACCCAACGACAGACCTAATAAACCTCCTAAAGAATAATGGTGTTGAATTCGTTAATGAGGATTTCGTGGTCGACGGCGGCGTGGTAACCCTCAAGAGGGTGACCGTGGAGTCCCTAACTAAGGC
>DAXY01000120.1:35897-38974 GCA_002506645.1 Vulcanisaeta distributa
TTTTTAATCACATATGCCCCACCTTAATTGGGTAATGGCATCAGCGCAGCGTAAGTCATTGGAAATGTACGAAATACCCAGGGTAGTGGTGTTCGGACCCAACGCCATTGGTAAGGTACCCGAGATCCTGGGTAAGATAGGGCTTGCTGGGTTGAGGGGCTTAATCCTAATTGGACCCCACTTCGGTAGGCACCTAATCGAGAAGATAGGGTGCAACACCTGCGATGTTGAGGAGATTAATGAAGTAAGTCCTGAGGGAATAATCGAGTTGTCGAATAGATACGCCCGCATTACCGATTACATAATTGCCCTGGGCGGTGGTAGGATAATCGACTTCGGCAAGGCCATGGCATACATCATGAACGTGCCCTACGTATCCATACCAACGATAGCGTCCCACGACGGTATAGCGAGCCCCTACGTATCGCACGTCCTCCAACTTGACCTCAACAAGCATGGGGTTGGTAAGGTTCAGAAGTCCCCAATAGCCATTATTGCGGATACGTCCATAATACTCGAGGCACCAAGGAGGTACTTACTGGCCGGTATTGGTGAATTGGTCGGTAAGTTGATATCGGTTGCTGATTGGGAATTAGCCGTTAGGTTAAAGGGTGAGGAATTCAGCGAATACGCAGCGACGCTGGCCCGGGACAGCGCATTAATAGTCCTTAGGAATAGGGATAGGTTGAAGGTTCATAATGAGGAGAGCGTTAGGATAGTTGTTAAGGCCCTGCTTGGCTGTAGCGTGGCCATGGCAATCGCCGGCAGCTCAAGGCCCTGTTCAGGGTCTGAACACCTATTCAGCCACGCAATAGACCTACTGGCCAGGGAGATGGGGTTCAGGCCTGCGTTGCATGGTGAGCAGGTGGCGCTGGGCGCGATAATGATGGCCTACCTACACGGCATGAGGTGGAGGAGGATAAGGTCATTCCTGCAGAGCCTAAACATACCAGTCACGGCTAAGGAACTCGGCCTAGATAGGGACGTAATAATTGAGGCATTGATGATGGCGCATAATGTCAGGCCCGATAGATTCACAATACTTGGGACGGGTTTAACACGTAAGGCCGCTGAGAACGTCATCGAGATTACGGGCGTTGCCTAGAACTAAATAATCATAATTTTAATTAATAAGTAACTAAACGTGAGACCCACGATTATTGATGCCACGAAACCAAGCAGTAGTTCATTGAAGTACTTTAGATTTATTATCCTAAATCTATGCGCCGCGCCAACGCCGACTAAGCCGAAGGACGTGGTCACGGTAACCGGCATGGGCACTGAGTAGAGGGTCCCAATCTCCATGGCAATGAATGAGAATAACTGCACGGTAAAGCTCGTCAATGGACCTAGCGTGAATAAGCCAGTACCAAGCCTGTACAGGGTTCTCCAACCAATCAGTAATATGCCAAGTACTGAGCTAATGATTATTAGTAATAAACCCCTGTAGCTAAAGTCTAACAGTGCCCATAGCAGTCCAAGGTTGTTTGCGCCGAAGGAGAATGACAGTAGGAATACTGTGATTACTGACAATGCGCGGTAAACACCAACATACCTAAAGGATGCCCTCGAGAAGACCCCCAGGGATTTATAGAGGATGTAAGAGAGCAGCATGACCACCACGGGTAGCGACAACCAATAGCTAAGTACGAAAACCGCATTACTCATTACATGCCCCAGCGCCAACGTAGCGCCAATGAGGCTGGCGTATAGGGAGCCCGTTAATGAGATTGGGACCTTCATGCTTTCGCCGATTATGAATATTATTATGGCGACGGACATGGCCACCATGGCCACATCGCCGCTAACCACGTTAGCCCTCATGTACATACCCTGCAGCCATAGGCCAAGTACGTAACCAATCAATGCGATTAATAGGGCGTACTTATAATCAATGGACCTAGAGCCAACGGCAGCGCCCGCGTTGGCCGATAAATTATTCCCAGACACTAGGAATGATAGTGCGAAGGCCAGGGCGTAATCAATAATTAATGTATATGCCATATACAATTAAGGGGCGTTTAATGGGCTTTTAAACCAATCCGATGAGATCACCTCCTTAAGTCATTAATTATTAATTCAGCAACCCTCCTACCACTCATTATCATTGAGCCAAATATCGGGCCCATCCTCGGCAACCCGTACACGGCAGCGACGGCCATGCCGGTCACGTAAAGCCCCTCCATGACCCTGCCCGTGTACTTAACAACCAAGTCCTCGGCCACCGAGGCGTAGGCGGACTTCTCACCATGAATTGTTAAACCAAGGTCTGGGTTCTTCTTGGCCGCCACGGCGGCTATTTCGGCATCATGACCAGTGGCATCAACAACGGCCCTGGCCTCTATGAAGAATGGGTCTGTGTGAATACCGGCCATCTGTATTGTCGACCAATAGACTGCGAGGCCGGAGATCCTGGGAGGATTGTCCCTAATTATCACGTCATCCACGTTAATGCCTAGGAGGAATTTGGCGCCAGCGTCGATTGCCTTAACGGCCAATTTCGCAATCATCTCGGCCGGGTCCACCGCGAATAATCCATCACCCATGTCCTGGAGTTTAACGCCAAAGTCCTTACTAAGGACTTCCGAGGCCGGATACTCAATGACTATGCTAGGTAAGTGACTGGCAGCACCACCAATACCACCACCGAAGGAGAACCTCCTCTCAAGGACAACCGTCTTCAGGCCTGCCTTGGCTAAGTAATAGGCCGCAGTCATGCCTGATGGTCCAGCACCAACAATAGCCACATCAACGCTTGAGTAATCATCCAGGAGCTTCAGGGCACTCCTCATTATTGCACGTGTTATACTCGACTCGGAAATTGATATCCCAGCCACTTAATCACCGGGTTATTGATCATCAATAAGTAAGTTATAAATGTTATTCTAAGTACCAAACAAACTCGTTAATGCCTACATCCTTAATACCTAATCAGGCGAAATTGGCGCCCCGGCCGGGATTTGAACCCGGGTCTGCGGCTCGACAGGCCGCCATACTAGACCGGGCTATACCACCGGGGCCCGCGTTTCCCTCCTCCTCGCTAAATTTAAATTTTTCGTGGCGTATTTGCCGTGGCC
>DAXY01000120.1:39026-39165 GCA_002506645.1 Vulcanisaeta distributa
CTACCGCTTCTTCCCCTCGTTCCTTATCTTATCGTACTTACGACGTAGCACTTGCTCCTTAATGTCGTCGTGCCCCTCGATTAATGATATAGGCATTATCACGACCCTGACCTACTGCTCCTATTCACATGGACCTATT